>CAZPAE010000249.1:0-5006 GCA_964584455.1 uncultured Thioalkalispiraceae bacterium | reverse complement strand
TATCCGGTGCGGATAAGACAAACTGTAAATAAGCTGTGGCATTAATTTGCTTGGCGCTAGGCCCATTACCATCATCGGGAAACAAAATCTGTTGTACTGCTGCAAATGTATCCCATGGGTGTGAGCTGGTTTGGCAACTTGATATGGCTAAGCTGCTTGGTAACAAGGAAAGTCCAAGCATGGCTTTACCGGTATGGGCTAAAAAATCTCGACGCGAGAGATTTCTATCAAGGCGTGCAAATTGTGTCGCAGATAAGCTGCTATCCCACTTCGTTAAAATATCAGACATTAACAAAATAACTTATGTTGTTTGATCATATTCGCCACATTTTCAGGCACCATCTTCTCCCATCCGACCTGATTTTGACGGATTTGTTCCAAGACTTCATGGGAGTATATATTGAGATAGTCATGATTAATGGAATTTAAAGGCCGTAGATAACCGTTCTCTTTTAGATGAGCAAATAAGTGCTTTAAGTTGTCAGCAACTTGAACTGTATCTAAAGTTAAAATGTCACTACTATCCGGGTTAATGGCAGGTGAAACATAAAGTGATAAATCATTCTTAAATAACCGACCAAATGACTCCAAAATACCACCGTCTAAATGTTCATAGTAACGCTCATCAAAAATTTCACAAACTGATAATGCGCCCATGGCTAAAGCAATAGGCTTTTGGGTATGTTTAAAAAGGTATTGAGCAAGCCGGTAATATTCGCCGTAGTTAGAGATCAAGACATTTTTATCTAATGCGCAAAGTAAATCAGCGCGGCATAGAAAATCAGTTACATCAATGTCTTGCCCATTACTAAGATTATTCAATGTCATTTCCGACAATACCATCACTTCATCGGGTGTGAGGTTAGCATCTTCAATAAAAGCCCGTTGAGCACAATCCAATAAGTTAACCGTAAAATTGGTAGGTGGGCGAAAACGACTGCGCTCGATAATCACGGCCTTTTTCCAGAGCTGTTCGGCAACTTGTACTACGTGACCATCTGCAGTGAACATGGCAGCATTGGATAAGCCTTTTTCAACCAGATGTAATGCCATAAGGCGATTATCCACTTGGGTAAAGGCTGGGCCAGCAAAATCGATCATATCGATTTCACATAGTTCTTGATATAAACCATCAATCAGTGAAGTAAGTAACGTAACGGGCTCTTTATGTAATGCAATAGCGCCATAGATTAAGTTAACACCGAGGATACCTAAGGTTTCTTGGTCTTGAAGGTTTTTCCGTCCATGTAAATTGACGTGAATATCAATTTGTGAATAAGGTTCATGGGGTTGTGTTTGAAACCGAATACCTAACCAGCCATGACCATCAGTTTTATAAGAATAGCTACGTGCTGCAACCGTATTGGCGAAAGCAAAGAAGTTAGTGCTGTCACCGCGTTGTTTATCAAGGCGTTCTAGTACCAGGTTGTATTCATGATCTAACATTGCATGTAAGCGTTCGCGACTCACATAACGAGGACTGTTGCCATAGATAGCATCAGAGAAGGTCATGTCATAAGCTGACATGGTCTTGGCAATGGTACCCGAGGCACCACCGGCCCGGAAAAACCAGCGCGCGGTTTCCTGTCCGGCACCAATTTCAGCAATCGAACCATAGACGTGGGTATTGAGGTTGATTGCCTGTGCTTTTTGTAACGGATCCTTTATTGGGGCTGTCATATTACATCCTAGCGAAAAAGCATGGTTGCTTAATATAATAATAGGATAAATAAACTAAAACAGGGCGGATCACACTATCGTTGTTGGGAATTTAGCAGCTTGTGGGGCCAGCTATGGTATAGTTATGGTTGCATCAAATGGTCAATTTACACAGGTAACATTGTGTCAACGAAGGATCGCCGTTTGGTGTATTCGCTAAATTTGATGAAATGGGTAAGATTGCTATGAGTGAGACAGATATTGAAATTGGTATGGATGCGACGTCATTGTACCGTGAAGAGGTTTACACTGACCGTAAAATGGCTTCATTACGAATTATGACACCGGTCAACCCAGATGGCTCAACGGATTTAGAGCGCCAAGTGCTTTATGTGGGCCAAGCGCAAATTATGACGCCAATGGGTGCGATACCGCTGGTATTTGAAATTGATGCGAGCTCTTTAGCCGAAGCGGTAGAAAAATATCCTGAACATGCTAAGGCATCGGTAGAGAAAACCATGGAAGAACTAAAAGAAATGCGTCGCCAAGCGGCTTCTTCTATTGTATTACCTGAAGCAGGTGGTGGGCCGGTTGGTGGTATGCCAGGTGGCGGTAAGATTCAAATCCCTTAAAGTGTATTCATAGTTGGGGCAAGATCTTACTTGCCCCGCTAATAAAACAGCTTCCAACCAATATAAATCATACTACAAATCGCCAACCCGCCTCCCCATGCTGCTAGCCAAATTTGTTTAGCACGGATACCGACAATAAAAAATCCGATACCCAACACTAAACCAAACACAACCGCGCCAAACAATAGGTTTTCTGTTAGGTAGTCTGCACCGGTTTCTGGGGTTTCACCAATACGATAACGTGCCACACGGTTCTCCTTATAATTTTAAGGAAGTAGTGTAATACAAAATAGTAGCATTGTTGATGCTTATTGTAATAATGGCACAGTTAACGGGTTTTAACTGTATTGGTTGTTTGGCATCGAATTTGCTGAGCGCCTTCATCCCAACACCAAAGGTTATCCTGGGTGAGGTGAACACCGCCAATCCAACGTGGTGACATAATATTAGCTGCATATTGTTGCCCGGCTAATACGGCCTCACCTGCTGCGGTGATAGATAATTGTTGTTCAGGGTTTATCGGCAGGTCAATTTGTTCACCAGCATTGAGCGCAATAAGCGCGGGCTTTGCATGCAGTAAGTGGTTGAGTATTTTCCAAAAAGAACTATCACCTAAAAAAATACACTGTTCAGTATCTTGATAGCGGGAAAATAATTCACCGGGTTTACTTTCACCTTTGGCAATCAAATCGAGTGCCGTGAAAGCAGTACGTGAGAGGCCATGTTGGCAATTAGGGTATTCTTGCAATACACGCAATATCGCATCATGTAAAAAAGGTAAAGCCGATGTGTCTTGCTGGAGCAGTTGTTGCCAAGGCTCAGGTGAGGCAGAACGAAATGCGGCCCAGGCTTGCTTGGCAAGTAAAAGATGCTGCGCAGTGATAGCTTGTTCAAACTGATACAAATCAGACATCTGCTGTGGTGTTAAGCGACCTAAATACTGTTCTGTGCAGATCATGGTTAGCATTGTGTTAGCCGCGGGTTGATGTGCAAACCAGTCTAGTAGTTGTAATAACTGCAGTTGATCATATAAGTCATGTTCAAACCATAGGATGACTTTGTCATACTGTTGATAAGCCGCCAACTGTGTATCACGCTCAAGGAAACTTTGTCGAATCGCATCGGGTTTGCCCCAACCACAATCAATAATAAATTGGGCACGTACTTGTGATAGTTCTGTTAAGGATAAATCTGCTGGTACAGGGCCATCATGCAATATGTCTCGCCATGGTAAATAGCGACCAGGTAGTTCGGCTTGCTGCATAATAGCGAGGGCGCAGTCACCGTTAGTGATATTCAGGATGTTTTGCATTGGTAAGGATTATTCTTCCGGTTTACTGTTTGATAACACGTAACCTGCTACGGTGCCGAGTAAAGCCGCAAGGGTTTCGGGTTGGAATTGGGTTAACACTGCAAGGATAAGAATAGTTGGAATAAATAATACAACACCAATGGCTTTTAAGGTATTGGGCCCAAAGCCTTGGCCTTTCGCTTTAATACGTTTGTAAATCATGTTCAGACCATAGAGCATGGCCAGTACCGCACCGGCGACGGCGAAAAAGTGAACCCAGGTAATATTCGGTGCAATTTCCATGAGCATTCCTTTGTTATTAATTAAGTCGATGGTGCATATTTAGCAAACACTTCTGCTTCTGTCATATCATGGGTTTCATTGGCAAAATCATAAAAGCTGGGTTTTTTATCAATGAAGACTTGATGATCAAACACAAAATGAGGTGAACCATCAAATAAACCGGCTGGTATAATGTGTTGCTGCGTTTGTTTTAAGCGATAAAACAAGTGACTACCGCATTTTTTACAAAAGCCGCGTTCCGCCCAGTCTGAAGAATCATAAACGCTAATATATTCTTCACCGTCAAAACGCACATCTGTACCACAATCTACGGCCATTAATGGGCCGCCACCCCATTTGCGACACATACCACAGTGACAAGCTCCTACATGCGTATCCATGTTGTTAGCCTGAATACTAACTGCGCCACATAGACAACTACCGGTTGCCGATACAATATCAGCCATGATGCGCTCCTTATTTTTAGCAACGGATGTATGACTAATAGTAGCACTAAGCTATCAATAGTGTGTGACAGGGCTGGGGTTGATACTTACCTTATTATGTGATGATGTGTTTTGAGCTTAAAAAATCAGCTGGAATATCCGAATTTTTTCTACCGGCAATAGCAAAGTAATACAGTGGTTCCCCTTCGATAGATAATCGATGTCGATAGCGTTCAATGTAATAGACATCAAGATATTTTGAGAAAATCAGCTCCCTGATCATTTTGGAGAAGCCAGATTCATCAGAGGTATCGAAAAAGGTTTCTTTAATATTGAAAGCCACCCAGCCTTCACTCTTGATAATATTAAAAGCTTCTATAAAAGCTTTGGTTGGAATATCACCGAAACCCAAAGCGGCGACAGTGACCATGCAATCGCATTGCCAGGATATGATTTCTTCTCTTTTAGCCGCTTCTAACTGGGTAAAATCTTCAACATAATAGGCATCATAAATACCAGGGCGATCTCGGATAGTCGCATCATAAGCTTCAGGGATAATGTCTATTCCAACCAAGCGTGACACGCCATGTTTTTTTAATTCTTCTCCCATCATGCCATTGCCTGCACCTAAGTCTAAAATACGAAGCTCGGAAAAATTATCTTGTGATTGTTTTACCGCAGACTCAAGAATGGATG
>CAZPAE010000248.1:0-5022 GCA_964584455.1 uncultured Thioalkalispiraceae bacterium | reverse complement strand
TTCTTCACGCATAATGCCACCGCCATTATCTTGTACAATGATATTGGACATACCACCGGCGAGTAACTCGATATCTAAACGTGAGCTACCAGCATCTAATGCATTTTCCAATAATTCTTTAACCACCGAGGCGGGTCGCTCGATCACTTCACCAGCGGCAATTTGATCCGCCAGTTGGGCCGGTAAAAGTTGAATAGCAGAACGTGATAAAACTTCAGACATGGTGCCTAGTGTAAGGAAAATTTACCACGCCGCATAGCACCATTGGCCATCAGCAGTTAAAACAGGCAAATAGTGGACAGCTGGACTATAGTATCTGGAGGATAGGTCGCAGCACCTGACAACATAATACAGGGAGGTACAAAAATGGCACTTGACGCCGATCTCCAGGCAAAACTAGAACACTTCTTAAAAAACTGCGAAACAGATGAGCAAACCCTTCGCTCCACACTTGACACGATTGCTAAGGAATTAGTCAGTAGCGATATCCTCCTTTATAACACGATTATTCATTACCAATATGAAAATGGCATTATCAGCCATTACGATCCCAAACCCATTCCTTCCGGCTATCCATCAGGCGCCATTGAATTAGGTCCTTTCTTATATTTCCTCGTTAATGAGAAACCGCCTTCCAGTTGGAAAACCGAATACCAATTACTCTGGTACGCCATCCAAGCTGCCATTATTGCCTTAGTAGGGCAATCCGCTATTAGCCCCGCACTCTACGCCGACTTGCTCACTTATATTAAAACAACCGGTATACCGGCAAATGACGGCTCGTTAATTGGTTTGGATATGTATCAAATACTCGATAGTCATTGGTTAGATGCCGTTATTTATTATCTTTATTACAAAGCTTTTCCCAAAGACATAGCACCATTTAATAGCACCACAACAAAGCCCATTACACTCAGTGGTGCTTCACCTAACCAAGTTAAAATTGCCATCATTGGTGACTGGGGCACTGGGAAATACGATCCCACCAAGCCGTATGATCAACAAGATGGTTCTGTTGATGGCCCCGCGTTAGATATTATGAACGCCCTACCCGGACTTGCACCGGATTACATTATTCATTTAGGTGATGTGTATTATGCAGGAACGGACCAATATGCCTTAATCAACCCTAATGAAGAGCAAAACAATTTATTAGATGTATGGAGCAGCACAAATACGACCAACTTCACATTAAACTCAAACCACGAAATGTACGGTGGTGCTAATGGCTACTTTAATATTGCCTTAACCAACAATTTATTCGCACCCCAAACCAATCACAGTTTTTTCGTTTTAGAGTATGGCAATTGGGTCATCATTGGCCTTGATAGTGCCTATTATTGTGACAATGATAATTTATATATGGATGGTCGAATCACTGACAGCACCCAAAAATCTTTGCTGAACCAATATAAGAATCAAACCCAAAATGTGATTTTAATGAGCCACCATAATGCGCTTAGCTATGATGGTGCCACTATCGAAACACTTTGGAATGATGTGCTTGATACCGATGCCTTAGGCAGTGCACCAGCTTATTGGTATTGGGGCCACTTACATGATGGCATCGTTTACTCTGACAAAACCGCCATAGGCGGTGCCAGTTGTACACGCTGTATAGGGCATAGTGCTATTCCCTATGGTGAAGCGTGGGGACTATTAGATAGTCAAGGGAATAATATTCCTACGGTTGAATACTTTGCCCATACCCCTGTTGACCCCAGTGGTAAAACCAGCGCCGGGTATTTAATGGCTTTGCCATTATTACACTCACCGACACGACCTTAACTGAACAATTTTACGAGCTCGATAATACGGGTACAGCAGTATTAAAATGGTCTTCGTAAAACAAAGCCTAGCGAATACTAGGCTTTGTTACACTGATTTACCCCAGCCATTAAACATTTGTGTATAAATCATCTTCTTGCTATCAAGGTTGTGCACACTAATTTTTATTCTAATGGCATCGTTCCCTGCTGGGTAACGATATGCTTCTGGATATCGAATGGTAAAGTTAATCAAATAACCGGTACCGGCCTTTAAATTTAGTTGACCCAATTTAAGTGGCATCGTGATACGGCCTTTGTCTCGTAACTGCACAACAACCTCATGCTTACCAGGCAAAACAATCGCCGCCTTTGAGCCACCAATCAATCCTTTCTTCTGCCGAGCTTTACCATCTATTTCAATAATATAAATATCTGCTTGATCTTGTGCGGTTGCACCAATTAACAATGATGTTTTCGCTTTCGGTAAAGCACCTGCATTGTGATATACATCAAAACGTGGCTTTTGCTTGGGAAATGCCCCATTTACCACAGCAGGTGGTTGCGGCGTGGCACAAGCCAGCATGATGGCACTAACCAACATTAAATAAATAACCGTTATTCCTTTGCGCATTATTTTCACTCCATAAAATGATTAAGCTTTCGCTGCGGCCTTCATGGTATCAGCCAATACAGTATAGGTTTCAACCCATGCGCCTTTCACCTCTTCGGTAAATCCATCGCCTAACCCTTGGCCTAACGTCCACAATAGAGCTTCACCGACTGTATTGTAATGCTCGTCTTTTACACCATAGTCAGCATGACGTTGACCCAACTTTTGTACTGCGGGCACAATAGCCTCTAGGTTATCTAAGCCTTTGACTGCAGTGGTAATCATTGACATCAACATTTGCCCTTGTTTCTTCATATCCGATGAAAACAATGACTTCAATGCTGGCTCTAACTCGAATAACTTGCCATAAAACAACTCTGCTGCTTTATCAGCAATCGGTACTACTTTGTCCCAACTTTCTTTTACCAGAGTAATTTGGTTCGGTGTCATTGGCTCGTCCTTATAAATAGAAATGTGATAATCATGTCAGCGTGATCTTGCTCACACAATACAGCGTGGCTATTACACTACCTTTAGCTGTATCGGTAGATCATGGAAATGACTTGAGAAGAGAAAACTGAATTAAATGGACAATAGTTTTGTGATAAAACGTTTATAGTTTAAAACAAGTATTCCATACTATGCGCGCTCCTCCTTGAGCGCGTTTGGTATTCAATAAAACCACATAGTAATTAGTTGGGCAGCCACGCAATGGGACCTTCATCAATATCGAAATCCGTTGTTAACTCACTATTATTACGCCCTGAGGTCATACCGAAATAGGAACGGATTTGTTGTACGTTGGGATCTTGACTCAATAAAATATTATTACTATCAGCAGGAATCACATACCCCCCACCTTGAAGACCTAAATCTGTTGGGTTTGCCGCAGTAACACGGCCATGGGTAAATAAAATCTTGTTACCATCCGGTGACCAAGTTGGGTTCTCAAAACTCGGGCGACGCCCATCACTCACCCGAGCTAATTGACGTAACCCAGTGCCATCAATATTGATAACCCAAGGCGTAGCAGTAACCGTGCGTGACGAACTATCTGTTTGTAATACAAACGCCAGTTGCTGTCCATCAGGACTGGCTGCAATGTCTCTCGGTTCGCCTTGTGCCGCACTAAATGTTGCTATTGCGGTACTGCTTGCATTCAATGCCGCATCCGATAGGTAAATATCCTCATCAAATGTATACGCCAGTCTATTGTCGGTTAGCCACGTTAATGAAGGACTGGAAGCGGTATATGCACCAGAAACTAACACCGGTGCAGCAGAAACAATAGAGAAATTTAAATCGGTAATGACCAGCGCCAGTTCTGCTGCCGAACCACTACCATATTGATCATAAAAGAAGGCAATATAATCACCATTACGTGAAAGCTTAGGCGTACCAACCATATCTTGTAATAAGATACCTGGTGATCCTTGTTGCTGTCCCTGCGCCGAATACGTCATCACACAATCATCATAACGCGAAGGATAGTTAGCATTTTGTGTCCTACGGCAATTCTCAACTTTGAGTAAAAACTTCGAACCATCATAATCCATGGGATACGCACTAAGATCTGCTGACGACGGATAGGTGTTTTGGTTCTGTCTTTCCCAGTCAACACCAGGAATACGACTATAGCGCCCGGTTTGAAGATCTAACTTCCAACCTTCGTCCTCTCCACCAATAAACAAGGTTCCCGATAAATCATCATTAACCTCACCATTGGTTGTATTATCTGAATTAGCGTCATCACTTTGACCGCCCCCACCACCTCCGCCGCCACAGGCAACGAGAAATACACTTAAACACAATCCCTGAACTAACCAACTTAATTTATACATCTTACCTTTCCCCAGTTAACCAACAACATTAGCACAGACATAATCTGTACCGGCGATACGACTCACGGTTGCCAATGTAGTTGCACCGAGAAGATGAACTACCGAGAGATAAAGAAGAAGTCAGATAATCTGGGACAAAAAAGTAGCCGTGACCTCAAGCGACTGCTTTGTTATATGAAACCAATGAAGTGCCCCCCGTTATTACAATTGCACTATTTAATAGTTGGTGGGTTTCATATCCCAAGATTTTTGATTTTATTGTGGTGAAGTATATACCATTCCTTTAGCAAATTTGTATAGCCCATCACGCTTTTGCTATACCTATTCCCCAAGGGAAATACTCACCAGAAACGAACTAGACTAAAACAACGTTACGACAGAAATATGACGCTGTTACGAACCACTGGTAACAAAAGAAGGAATCCGTAATACCTTACCCACTTGTAAACGGTCGGTTTTCATACCATTGTGCTTACGGATGTCGGCAACGCTCACTTGATAACGTTGCGCGAGATGACTCAAGGTATCCCCCGAGGCAATGCGATGCTGGCGATCTTTCATTGCTAACATAGTACCCGGTGGTGGGTTATTTTTAAAATAGGTTAATGCGCCTTTAAAGATAGCCCTAGCTAACTTGCGTTGGTGCTTCTTGCTACGTAACTTCTGTTCTTCTTTTAGGTTTGAAATGAATGCCGTCTCAATCAAGATAGATGGAATATCCGGTGCTTTTAGCACTCGAAAACCCGCTTGTTCCACATGGCTCTTGTGCAATGGAGTCACGCTACGTAGCCCTTTAATCATA
>CAZPAE010000247.1:0-5023 GCA_964584455.1 uncultured Thioalkalispiraceae bacterium | reverse complement strand
AAACCAGATAACTTCACCATTTTCCGCGCTAAGTCATCAATTTTAACCGGCTCGCCCATGTCTAATACAAAAACATCACCACCTATCCCCATTGCCCCCGCTTGAATAACCAACTGCGCAGCTTCAGGAATGGTCATAAAGTAGCGAATTATTTCCGGGTGCGTCACGGTAATAGGACCACCTGATTGTATTTGTCTTCGAAATAATGGTACTACCGAACCAGAGGAACCTAAAACATTGCCAAACCGCACCATTGAGAAACACGTATTGGTATCCTGAGTTGCCAACCCCTGTAGTACTAACTCGGCAAAACGCTTACTCGCCCCCATGACATTAGTGGGACGAACAGCCTTATCCGTAGAAATCAAAACAAACGTCTCAACTTTACTTTCTACGGCAACATTAGCTGCCGTCAGCGTACCAAAAATATTATTACGAATTGCCTCCAGTGGATTACCTTCGACTAAGGGTACATGCTTGTAGGCCGCAGCATGATAAATGGTATCGACACAAAAAGTCTGACAGATTTGTTTAAGACGGTCTTCGTCCAATACCGACCCTAGAACTGGTATTATTTCGCCATTAAAATTGGAGCCAGAGACCTGCCGCCCAATATTTTTCAACTCACAATCGATATGATAAAGCGCATATTCATTTTGCTCGAATAAAATCAACTTTCGAGGTTGCCACTTAATGATTTGTTTACATAATTCTGACCCAATAGACCCGCCTGCCCCGGTAACCATCACCACTTTATTTTGAATATTCGATCCTAATAAATCGGGATAAGGGGTAACAGGATCACGGCCTAATAAATCTTCGATATCCACCTCTTTGATATCTTCCATTTTGACCTGGCCGCCAGCAATATCCGCAATACCGGGAAGCGTGCGAACATGGACAGGATAGTTTTCTAAGATCTCTATTAGCTGATTTCGACGTGCACGCGATGCAGTAGGAATGGCCAACAAAACTTCCTGTACACCTTTTTCCTTAATCAGGGTACCTAGTTGATTGAATGGGTAAACGCGTAAAGAATTCACATGAGTATTATGTAACTCAGATTTGTCATCGACAAAAGCAATGGGTTTATATTCATTACTGTAACTCAAGGCCGAAGCCAACTGGACGCCAGCAGAACCTGCACCATAAACCACTACCCGAGTTCGCCTGCTTACAGACATATTAGTGCTAATTAAGTCAGTCAGCCACCAACGAGCTACCATTCTTGTACCACCAATTAACAATAGTGCAACTAACCAATTTATCAGCACTACAGAACGCGGCACGCTTTCTAACTTAGCGAAAAAAATTAACACACCGCAGATCACGGCATATAGACTAACGGCTTTTGCTACAGTCCATAGTGCACGCAATCCAAGATAGCGAATAATGGCGCGATATAAACCAAATTGCGTAAATATGGGAATGGAAATCAAAGGAATGGGTAAAAATAACCAGAACAATACACTATCGTCTGGCCGATAAAACTCGCCTAAACGCAAAGAAAAAGCAAACCAAAGTGAAAAAGTTAATAGTACTGAATCGGTAAACGCAATGATGGTTTGCTTATAAAAACGAGGTAGATTAACAAATCGCTTCGTGACGCTATCCAGTAACATAATTATATTGTGTATTCCATATACATTATTTCCATACAAATACTATGCTATATCTGAGTATAAAAATACATCAAATATCTCAATAAGATACACCACTTAACTATAAACTATTCTAAACAAAAGTAACCCCAAAAAACCTAACAATTTCAAAAAAAACGAAATAAACATGAAATCAATATTGTACAAAGTTGCTTAAGCACAATAGTTATGTTGAATATTAATTGGTTGAAGACTGATCATTGGTTAGTTAGGTTAACGGTCAAAAGTACATATTCATTAATGAAGAATAATCTCATTTGATCAAATAAAGCCGCGTTGCAATAAATTATTTTCCACTAACTCCAGTAAGGCATGCCCTGCGGTGATATGTGATTCTTGGATACGTGCAGTCACATCACTCGGCACAACAAAAGCAATATCGCATAGCGATAACGCATTGCCCCCAGTACCACCTAAAAAACCAAACGTGGTCATACCTTTGTCTTTCGCCGCGCGCAACGCTAAATTAATATTTTCTGAATTACCTGATGTGGTAATCCCTAATAATACATCTTCTGATTTGCCTAAAACATTGACCATGCGTTGATATAAATGCTCATAGGAAAAATCATTGCCACATGCCGTAAACGTAGAAGTATCCATCGCTAATGCGATAGCAGGTAACCCTTTGCGATCGACATCAGCTCTTAAGCGTACTAATAATTCTGCAGCTAAATGTTGGGCATCTGCAGCCGAGCCACCATTTCCGCACAATAGTAATTTCCCACCATTAACAATACTTTCAGAAATAGTATCCGCCATGGCCACGATACTATTTAGCAAAGTTTCATTACCTGCGATTGAGTTTTTAATGTCACTCGAGGTTTTAAATATTTGTGCTACATGTTCTATGTGCAATTTTGAACTCTTCGGCATAAAGCTATGCCCATGTCACATGGCATAGAATGATATGTTGGTTGATATAGTGATTTGGTTTCACACTGATAATTAAAGAACAGTCCTGTTCATCACGTGAACAAAGATAGAACATATAACAAAAAAAGTAAACCTAAGCCCCTGAACTCACATCAAAAATCGCTAATTGCCCTTTTTCTAAGGCAAGTATTTCATCACGTAGCTTCGCGGCCTCTTCAAACTCTAAATTCTGGGCATGGTTATACATTTGCTGCTCCATTTGAGCTATTTGCTTGGCTAATTGGCCTGGTGAAAGATCGGCATATTTCGCCATTTCATCTGCTACTCTGCTATAAGCCCTAGGATTGCGTTTATTCACCGCGCCATAAGCACCTTCCATAATATCCGCAATGGCTTTGTTAATCGTCACCGGTGTAATACCGTGGGCTTGATTAAATTCAAGCTGCTTTTCACGCCGTCGTTCGGTTTCATCTAATGCCCGCTGCATCGAACCGGTTACTTGGTCTGCATACAAGATACACTTTCCATTGGCATTGCGTGCCGCGCGGCCGATGGTCTGAATAAGTGATCGATCGGAACGTAAAAACCCTTCTTTGTCTGCATCTAAAATCGCAACCAGTGAAACCTCAGGAATATCGAGTCCTTCCCGTAATAAGTTAATCCCCACTAAAACATCAAACTCACCTAAACGTAAATCACGGATAATCTCCACTCGTTCCACTGTATCAATATCCGAATGCATATAGCGGACTCGCACCTGGTGATCATTTAAATAATCGGTTAAGTCTTCCGCCATCCGTTTGGTTAATGTCGTAACCAATACCCGCTCTTGTTGTTCGGCCCGTAAACGTACCTCTGATAACAAATCATCCACTTGGCTTGAGGCCGGTCTAATCTCTATCACCGGATCAACTAGCCCTGTCGGCCGCACAACTTGTTCTACGGTGCTACTAGCATGTTCTGCTTCATACTTCCCAGGCGTTGCTGACACAAACACCATTTGCGGTGCCAAACGTTCAAACTCTTCAAATCGCAAAGGTCGATTATCTAACGCTGATGGCAAACGAAATCCATAATTGACTAAGTTTTCTTTACGCGATCGATCGCCCTTATACATGGCACCGAGCTGTGGAATCGTCACATGGGATTCATCAATCACTAACAAGGCATTATCCGGCAAATAGTCCATTAAAGTCGGTGGCGGTTCACCGTCTTGTCGCCCAGAAAGATAACGGGAATAGTTTTCGATACCGGAGCAATACCCGAGCTCCATCATCATTTCGATATCGTACTGTGTTCGTTCGCTTAAGCGCTGTGCTTCGACTAACTTATTTGCACTGTAGAGTTGTTCGAGGCGCTCTTTTAGCTCCTCTTTTACACGTTCAATCGCATCAAGAATCGTTTCACGTGGGGTAACATAGTGTGTTTTAGGGTAAATAGTTAAACGTGGTACCCGTTGCAATACTTCGCCAGTTAGGGGATCAAAAAAGCTCAGGTTTTCGATCTCGTCATCGAATAACTCTACCCGCACAGCATGTTGCTCAGATTCTGCCGGATAAATATCGATCACTTCTCCACGTACCCGATAAGTACCCCGGCGCAATTCTGTATCATTACGGGTGTACTGTAACTCTGCCAAACGACGCAAAATATCACGCTGATTAATTAAATCGCCTCGGACCAAGTGCAACAGCATCTTCATATAAGATTTCGGATCGCCTAAACCATAAATCGCCGATACAGTAGCAATAATGATGGTATCTGGGCGCTCCATCATCGCCTTCGTCGCGGATAAGCGCATTTGTTCGATATGCTCATTGATCGATGCGTCTTTTTCAATATACGTATCGGAGCTAGGAACATAGGCTTCCGGTTGATAGTAGTCATAATAAGATACAAAGTACTCAACCGAATTATTGGGAAAGAATTCGCGCATTTCACCATACAATTGGGCAGCAAGTGTCTTGTTATGTGCCAAAATAAGTGTTGGTCGTTGAAGTTGCTGTATCACATTAGCAATGGTAAAGGTTTTACCCGAACCGGTTACCCCGAGTAATGTCATGGCGGCTTCACCGGCACCAAGACCTTCGATAAGTTGATCGATCGCACTCGGCTGGTCACCGGCCGGTGCAAAATCTGCTTTGAGATTAAATGTCTTTTCCATACTTCCAGTTATGAGGATATTTCAAGTATATTACGCACTATTCTAAGCTACTCTCGCGAGGAGACCCTACAAGTTGGATATTAAGCTGTCGGATCGTATTAAACGTGTTAAACCGTCTCAAACACTTGCCATTACCGCCCGTGCTAACGCCCTTAAGGCCGCTGGCAAGGATATCATTGGTTTGGGTGCAGGCGAACCAGACTTTGATACCCCTAACCACATAAAACAAGCCGCAGTGGAAGCACTGAGCCGAGGTTTTACCAAATACACTGCAGTCGATGGTATTGTTGAGCTGAAAAACGCCATTATCCAAAAATTTCAG
>CAZPAE010000246.1:0-5031 GCA_964584455.1 uncultured Thioalkalispiraceae bacterium | reverse complement strand
CCTCCATTCCCGATTCCTGGGCCAGCAACTCGTAGGCGGCGGTGAGTCCGGCCATGGCCACAGCCTGCACCGTATGGGCTCCGGCGGCATAGCTATCGTCGGCGCGGCATCGGTTCGCTGCATCCCAGCTGGCAAAAATAGACCCGACCCCGGCTAAACCGGCACTGGCTACGCCCAGTACGGGGACTTGTTGGTTAAAGATTTTCACTTTGCCAGCAATGCTAAAGTGCCCGGCTTTGGCCAGGCGGGTTTGCCATTGTGGGCGCGAGGTGAATTGATCCATGCCAGCACCCACATGGCTACCCAGGGTTTGGGCCAGGTTGGCAATGGTTTGTTGGCTGCTTAAGGCCACGGCGGCGGAAACAGTAGCGTGGGATAAGCCTATAAGTGCTACGCCAAACTCTAACATTTTTTTTGATGTTTTATTTTTTTGTGCAAAAAGCTCCGACGTCACACTCACCAAGTTAAACACTTCCATCACTGCTACCGCTGCTGGCAAGACTTTACTGGCAAACACAATGCCTTGGTTGGTGCGGCGAATGGTGCTCTGCCCCGTGGTACCGGGGTGGTGCCAGTCTTGAGCATAGCGGGCGTCCGATGACACCACCACTAAGCTGACCTTAGCTTTGGCCACGCCCTGCTCATTGCGCACGAATAGGTTGTGCCACATATTGCGATCAATAAAGGTGGGTGCGCCATGATTGTTGGGCAGTTGGTGTGGGTCCATATAGCCGATGGTTTTTTTGCTGTGCGGGTCCACCACTTCAATGAAGCCGGTTTGGCGAATGGGTAAGACCTGGCTATTGGCCTGCTGGGCTTGTAAGTGGGCCAGCACCGTGACGTTGCCACTTAATACCACGGCATTGTTGAGCGGGCTGCCGGGTTTGACTAATCGCAAGCCTTTTAAATCGGGGAAGCGGCTGGCTTTCATTAAACGCACCAAGGCGGTCACCTCTACCTGACTTTGACCAACCATGGCTTGTTCCCAGTCATAGCGGTAAATATTCACAATGTCGCTGATTAAACGTTCCGCTGATTTGAGTACGTCATCATAAATTTTCCAAGTACCGCGCTGCGCTAAGCTGGGCACCATACTGGCGGCATAGGCGGCGGGACGAAAATCCCCAGTGGCATTGGCCGGTTCCGGTGCTAGGTTCGTTGGGGTATCGGCCTCACTATACACATCAATCTGTTGAGCGGAAGGAAACAGTACCGGGTGTAACGGATGGCTGGGTTCGAGCAAGCTGGCTAAATACTGTAGGCCAATATCATCGTCACGTTGGGGCGCATCGATATCGGCTTTGTGATCTAAGGCACCGTCCACCGCGCTGGGATCCAAACCAATAAAATGAATCAACTCATGCAGTGCACTCCACAGTAAGATGTAGTCTGGGGCAGGCAGCGCAGCGTAGTCCAACAAGGCGGCATCGACGCTAATAAAATCGCTGTGGCTGTCACGTAAGGGCTGGCTTTGATGTTGACCTTGTAACCATTGCACATGCACCGTTTTCATATCACGAATGGTTTGACGTAAGGTTTTGCGGCCTTTCACATCGAGCAAGGTTTGTAAGTGGGGTTTATCAATGTGCTTGGCGGTGTCGCGCAGTAATTTAGCGCCATCATCTTGTTGTTCATAGGACATCGTGGCCATACGACCATGCTGCTGTTGGGATACGGCCCAGAGATCTTCATTAAAGAAGGTATGGTAGCTCATGAGGGCAGATTTGAAATGCGGTTTTTGTTGAATGTCGTTGACGTGATGAGTGAGCTGCATAAGGGCTAAATAGTAATTCGTGACATTTTGGCGCGCGATACCTAAGGGGTCATGTAAATAGATGACCGGGATATTGCTTTTATGATGTAACCGCAAGTGGTAAGACGTGGCGGAAGGTTGCTGGCTATTTTCAATACGTGCGCGATGACCTTGGGGTGGGGTATTGGGAAACCCCATATCATAACCGGATAAATCAATTTGCTGCATGCGTTGCTGACGGTTTTTTAATGCGGTGGTTTTATCGACCCCCATCTGTTGTGCCAACGGGGTTTGTAAATGCGGATCATAACGGACATCTTTTGGGTTCATGCCGCCCATGGCATTAATTCGTGCCCAACTCCATTGAATATTGGAATAACATAACCAAATGGGTTTAGCTTGATTGGCCATTTTATACGGCAACAAAATGCGTGTGTCACGCTCCACGGTAGCTTCACGTTGATCACGTCCTTGGTAGTAACGCAAATTCACATCACGTACATAGCCATGCTGCATCACTTCTAGTTCACGCCAGAGATAATCCCCCCAAAACACATATAAATACCCCGGTGGTGGTGCAATGGCGTTGACCGGATCACAATCCGGTGAGTGATAAACTAACGGGATGACCGGTATCAAAATATTATGATGGGGGTTACGACTGTCTTTGGTGCGTGAGGGTGTTTGGCCTAATGGAATGTTATACCAAGTATGTTGTTCATCTTTGAATTTGAGAAAGGAAGTATAGCGACCAGGCTCTACCTGGAAGATAAGTTCACGATGCCGCTCATCAACCTGATTGGCCGCATCCCCAACGGGGATGGATTGTTGAGGTTGTTGATTGAGTTGATCATAGTCATTAGTGCCGTTATCCATGGCGCCCCCTATAAAATGTGATTAATCTAATGTGTTTTATATTATGTGCAGCATTGTAAAAAGGCCGGACTAAACACACTAGCGGGGAATAACAAGATTAACAATGTGTAACAAATTGAAGTGGCGGGAAGGCTATGGTGAGGCGTTTTTTCCTGTCTTTGCGATGTGATTTTTTCCCCGTCATTGCAAGCGTGAGCACAGCAATCTCCTCGGGTTCTTGCTGTCATAGCGAGGAACGTAGTGACGACGCTATCTCCCTGGTTTAACAGAGCGTTAAACAAAGCGGTGCTGGCTCAGGTAGATTGCCGCGCTGGCGATGCCAGCTCGCAATGACTCACACTTTTTAGTGTGGGCAGCCAAAGGGATACCAATATAGAATGCCACCGCCTAAATTAATTAACTGGCACTCCGTGGCACCGAGGCTTTGTTCCATTTCGGTTTGGGGCAGTGTGGCGATGTCTTTGAGTGTGGTGTCTAAGGCAAAGGCAGCGTCGAGGTCTTGTTGTTGTACGGTGTCGGTGTTGTCTTGGGCGTAGGCACTGGTGGTGAGGGCGAAGGTCGCTAGAAAGCTGAAGATCAATTTCATAAGTGACTCCTTGTTAGTTTGTTGAGGTTATCTCTTTTGTTTGCCACTGTCGTGACAAAGGTACTTTCTTTATGCCGATAAAAGAAAGTACCCAAAGAAATCGGCTCCCATGCCGGTGAAGCAGGCTACATGAATGCGGTTTGCCTTTAGCGGTTTTGATTCGCTTTCCTGGCTCAGCAAAACCGCGCTCGGCGTCCTTGCCTCGCACTTTGTGATACAAACACCATTCATGCATCCTTACCGGCATAGGGAGAAAAAACCGGTCATGGCGACGCGATTTTTCCCCGTCATTGCGAGCGTGAGCGAAGCAATCTCCTTGGGTTCTTGCTGTCATAGCGAGGAACGTAGTGACGACGCTATCTCCTAATGCTAGCAGAGCGTTAATAAAAGCGCAGCGCGAGTGGCGGGAGATGGCCGTGTCGAAAGGGGGCGCCGTTGGCTACCCCTTTCTTCTCGCCATGACGTGAAAAAAATATTGTCATTACGACGAGTCCATGGACGAACTCGGTAGATTGTGTCTGGAACAAACAATCGAGACAGCGTCGGGAATAGGCTGTCGAGAAGTGAAACGATGAAGCAATCTCCCTGATCTGGCAGAGCGTGGGTTTGGGTACACAATAAACTGTACGGATTCTTTACGTACGATGTTGACAGCATAGATAGTCTTAGCTATGGTTAGGTTATTGTACGGATGTAATCCGTACGAAAAGACAGGAGAATAGCAATGGCGACCACCCGTTTTGATATGCGTTTAGACGAAGAAATTAAGGCCAAGGCAGAAAAGGCTTCTGCATTGCTGGGTATGAAGAGTTTAACCGAGTATGTGGTCAAGTTGTTGGAGCGTGATGCGACTCATGTTATTGAGGCCCATGAAGGGACCACTGTGAAAGACGATATCTTTGATCGCTTCATGGCGGCGTGTGAAAAGGCCCAAGATCCTAATACGGCTTTAACCCAAGCGGCCGCATTTACTAAAGGCCAAGGCATAAAGTGAGTTGGACAAAGGCATTTGTTGAGCTAGATAAGCTCACGCATGATCGCACTTCTTTTGATTGTGGCGAGCCTGAACTAAATACCTTTATACAACAACAGGCGGCAAAACACATGGCGGTGGGGATTAGCAGAACCATGCTACTTCCCGCCGCCGATCCCTTGCCTAATGGCAAGTATCCAATATGCGCGTTTTATACCATTGCACCTAGTTCGATTAGTCGAGAAACGTTACCGAATACGCTAGCGAAAAAATTACCGCGCTATCCGGTTCCAGTCTTCTTGCTTGCACAGTTAGCGGTACATGTGGAATATCACGGTAAAGGGTTGGGCAAAGTGACACTCATCAAAGCGTTGGAATATCTATGGAGAATCAATGCCTACATAAAAGCTTATGCGGTGGTGGTGGATTGTTTAAATAAAAAAGCACAGACATTCTATCAACAATACGGTTTTGATGTGTTATGTGAAATGAACGGCAAGATAAGAATGTATTTACCGATGAAAACAGTTGCCCGGTTGTTTAGTTAAAAAAGATAGGGCCCAAAGAAATCGGCTCCCATGCCGGTGAAACAGGCTACATGAATGCGGTTTGCCTTTAGCGGTTTTGATTCGCTTTCCTGGCTCAGCAAAACCGCGCTCGGCGTCCTTGCCTCGCACTTTGTTTGATACAAACACCATTCATGCATCCTTACCGGCATAGGGAGAAAAAAACCGGTCATGGCGACGTGATTTTTTCCCCGTCATTGCAAGCGTGAGCACAGCAATCTTCTCGGGTTCTTGCTGTCATAGCGAGGAACGTAGTGACGACGCTATCTCCCTGGTT
>CAZPAE010000245.1:0-5034 GCA_964584455.1 uncultured Thioalkalispiraceae bacterium | reverse complement strand
ATGTGGGCTATGCTTGTTGGGTTTATGAAGAAGAGCAAATCGATGCGTATTGTGTGATGTCTTTGGGCGCGGGTGAGGCACATATTTTGACATTGGTTGTGGCCGAACAACAGCGTAGTAAAGGTTTAGGCCGCATGCTGATGAATCATATGCTCAGCGTTGCCAAACAACATAATACCGAAGTCATGTTACTTGAGGTGCGTCCCTCAAATAAAGTCGCGATACGACTTTATCAAGCACTGGGTTTTAACGAAGTAGGGATTCGCCCTGATTATTATCCTTCCTTAAAAGGTCGAGAAGATGCCTTAGTCATGGCTAAGGTGATGATTGGTTCCGACGATAGCTAAACACATTTATTTTATTTCTTACGGTTACTTGTATGCAGATACCTGATATCTCAATGGTGATTGAGCACGTGAAGCGCGCGGCCAAAACTGAATTATTACCACGTTTTGAACGCATCAGCGCACAATTAAAAGCGGATGGTAGTTTTATTACCGAGGCCGATGTGGCAATGCAAGCTGCGCTGTGTAAGGCGTTTGAACAGGACTGGCCAGACATAGGGTTTCTGGGCGAGGAAATGCCAGAAGCCGAACAAGAAACATTGCTAGTGATGTCCGATAAACCTATCTGGATTGTTGATCCCATTGATGGTACCAGTAACTTTAGCTTAGGCATTCCCTATTTTGCGGTGTCCGTAGCATTACTTTATGAAAAGCGTTTAATACTTGGCGTGGTGTATGATCCTTGTCGCGATGAATGTTTTTGTGCGACCCATGATAGCGGTGCTTTTCTCAATCAAAGCCCTTTAAACCTAAGCTCAGTTAGTCATATTGATAAAATGACCATTGGTTTGGTTGACTATAAACGGTTGTCACCCACATTAGCCACGAAACTAGCTAGCCAACCGCCTTTTAAATCGCAGCGAAGTTTTGGCTCTGTGGCATTAGATTGGTGTTGGATGGCAGCAGGGCGAGGGGATGTCTATCTACATGGCAAACAAAAGCTATGGGACTATGCGGCAGGTTATTTGGTTTTAAAACAAGCCGGTGGTTATGAATCAACATTAGGCGGTGAGTCAGTATTCAATGGGGTATTAACACCACGTTCAGCGGTTGCAGCAATTAATCAACCGATGTTTGAACAGTGGTTTGATTATCTTACTCAAGCAGCACAATAAAAAAAGCGGAGGCTAAGCTCCGCTTTTGGGTTTTAGTTTATGCAAATATTATTGTCGAATACCTTCAATATGTAAATGCATTTCCACCTGAGTGGAAGCAGGGCCTAAGTTATAGTTTATATTGAAGTCTTTTAAGGTTAAGGTTGTTTTGCCTGAGAAACCACGACGATACCCACCCCAAGGATCTTTACCATGACCAATGTGCTCAACATCGATGACAATCGGTTTGGTCACACCGTGTAAGGTGAGGTTACCTTTTAACTCTGCTTTGCCGTTGCCTTTTTCTTTATAAGCGGTGCTAACAAATTTTGCAGTAGGGTATTTGGAGACATGTAAGAAATCTTCACCACGTAAATGTTTGTCACGTTCCGCGTGGTTACTGTCAATACTGGCTGGGTCGATATCGACGGTGATGGTTGAGGCCGATGGGTTCTTTTCGTCATAGGTAAATTTGCCATCAAATTTATTAAAACGACCTAACAACCAACTATAGCCTAGATGCTTAATTTTAAATTGAATGAAAGCATGCGCACCTTTAATGTCGAGCACATAGTTTTCAGCTTGTGCTGTGGTGGCAAAGCTGCTTAATAGCAATATTCCTGTTGCAAGCAATTTTTTCATGACGATTTCTCCGTACTTTTAAGGTTGACGACAAATTAAAAACATTATTGACCGAACATACGACGCAATGTTCGATCTTTATCAATAAAATGATGTTTGATAGCAGCCAAAGCGTGAATGGATACCAACACCATTAAAATAATGGCTAAGACGAGGTGGACTTGTCCGGCAATATCTTCCTGCTGGTCGATATCTGAGATTGTCGCAGGGATTGAGAATAAATTAAACACATCCACACTGCGCCCATCGGCGGTTGAAATTAAATAACCGCTAATCATTATGCTAAACAGTAATAAATAAATGATGACATGGGTCATTCTGGCCGCCACTTTTTCAAACCGAGTATGGTTAGGCAGAGCCGATGGTTTTGGGGTGAGGTAGCGCCAAGCTAATCGAAATAAGGTTAAAAAGAAAATGAGCACGCCAAGGCTTTTATGGATGAAGGGTGCCTCTTTATACCAATCATCATAATAGGTGAGCTCGACCATCCATAATCCCACAATAAATAAGCCAATGACCACAATCGCTGTGAGCCAGTGGATAAGAATACTGAGCCAGCCATAACGATCAGTGTTGTTGGTCACACGCATGAGGTTTCCTCGCTGTATGGGTTTAAGTGAATGACAACCATCAATGTTATTCATTCTATCGTTGCGAAAAAATGAATAAAGTGCATAATGAAGAAATTACTGTTCTTTTTTAGAGAATAATAATCAAATGGATCGATTTGAGGAAATGCAGACATTTGTCAAAGTCGTCGAGCTAGGCGGTGTCAGTGCCACGGCTGATCGGCTTGAGATTGCAAAGTCCGCCGTGAGTCGACGATTGGCGGATCTGGAAGCACGTCTTGGGGTGCAGCTATTACACCGTACCACCCGTAAAATGAATTTGACCCATAGTGGCCAACAATTTTATCAGCGTTGTTTACGGATTCTGGCGGACTTAGACGAAACTGAGCAATACATCAGCCAAGAAGATAAACAATTACGTGGCATCATTCGTCTTTCTGCACCGTTATCGTTTGGGCTTGCGCATTTATCCCCATTACTAAATGAGTTTTTAGTATCACATCCAGAATTAGATTTTGCGTTGGATTTGAATGATAGCCAAATTAATCTGATGAACGAAGGCATCGATTTGGGTATTCGGATTGGTCACTTAGAAGATTCTAGCCTGATGGCGCGTAAACTGGCTTCTTGCCACTCGGTGATGTGTGCCAGCCCTGAGTATTTACAACGCTATGGTGAACCCAAGCACCCCGATGAGCTAGCGCATCATTATGGTTTGAGTTACTCCAATGTCACGGACCAAGTTGAGTGGAAAATGAAGGATGTGCATGGCAAGCAATTTGTCACACGTCCCCATATTCGTATGCGGGCTAATAATGGTGATTTACTCAAAGCCGCCGCACTCGAACACCTGGGGATCTTAGTTTCGGTCTCATTTACCTGTTACCAAGAAATTGAGTCCGGCCTGCTTAAGCAAGTGATGCAAGATTATGTCTTCGAAGAATTTGGGATTTATGCGATTTACCCCGCCCAGCGGCATCTGCCAAAGCGAGTCCGTACATTGATTGATTTTCTGGCAGAAAAATTTGGCGAAGCACCTTATTGGAATACATTTTTGGGAGGCAAATAAGCCATTATTTTGAATAAGGGCGGTTGTGCTAGGATTAGAGCTTCTTTATAATGCGAATCATTATCATTTGCATGTAAAGTTTTATGGCGACGTTGGTTCCTGCTCCAGCCGATGGTGCCGCCCCATCGTTGGATGCACTCTACTCCGAACATAATGGTTGGCTAAAGCGTTGGCTACAGCAACGTTTGGGATGTCCCGAGCGAGCAGCAGATATTGCCCAAGATACCTTTGTACGTATTCTGCTTAAGGAAACACCTCCTCAGATTGAAAAACCGCGTGCTTATCTGACGACGATTGCCAATGGTTTGGTGATTAACCATTGGCGGCGTCAAGCCTTAGAGCAAGCCTATCTAGAGATATTGCAACAGCAACCTGAGCCGATCGTACCATCCCACGAAGAAACTGCATTGGTGATTGAAAAGCTTGAGCAGTTAGCGCGTATGTTAGACGGTTTACCAATACGTGCAAAACAAGTTTTTTTACTCGCGCGCCTCGATGGTTTAGCTTATAAACAAATTGCTGAACGGTTGGATATTTCTGTCAACATGGTACAAAAAGCTATGACATTAGCGATTGCCAATTGTTATCACGCTTTGTATGACTAGCCTAGAACCCCCTAATCACCAACAAATTCATGATGCTATTCAGTGGTTAGTACAGTTTGAGGCTGGCGGCATGGATATTTCGAGCCAAAAAGCATTTGTTTTATGGCTTGAAGAAAGTCCACAACATCAATTGGCTTGGCACCGATTAGGAAAAGCAAATCAATATTTTTCCTATGACGATGTGGGTGCAGCAACACCTTTGTCAGCTAACATGACATTGCAAGCCCTTCAAAAAAGCGATGCGCACTTAGCACAAAAACGTCGTACGCTAAAAATGATTGCTGCGACAATGGGGGTAGGCATAGGTAGCTGGTTAACCCGAGACTTTAATGGTTTAGGTTATGCTTATGATTATGCGACCGCTGACTTGCGTACAGATGTGGGCAAACAGCACCAGCAAACATTAGCAGACGGTAGTGAGTTATTATTGAATACTCAAACCGCAGTAGATATTGATTTTGCTGCTCAGCCTCAAATTAACCTGCTTTATGGTGAATTATCATTACAGTTGGCAAATCACAAAGCTAATATAGGTTTACCATTACAAATACGTGCGGGTCGTCATTTATTCATATTAGGACCTGATAGCGATATAACCTTATATCAACATGATCAAGCTTGTGTTCTGCAAGTTATTACTGGCTCTGTGCAGTGTGTGTTTTCAGCTGGGCGGGAAATTAATGTTACAGCCAATCAAAATGTAACCTTGTACTCAGACCAACGTGAACCACATATTACAGCGCTTGATTTACATGCCTTGAGTTGGCGGCAGGGACTATTAACTGCTGAGCGCCACCGTCTAGGCGATTTTGTCCAGCAATTGGCACGTTATCGACCAGGTTATTTAGGGTATGCAGGTGAAATAGCCGGATTAACCTTGTCGGGTAGTTTTCCGTTGGATAATACGGATGTGATTATTGATAATTTATGCCAAATACTACCGATCCGTCAGCAACGTTTTAGTCGTTATTGGGTACGTTTGCTACCGGC
>CAZPAE010000244.1:0-5059 GCA_964584455.1 uncultured Thioalkalispiraceae bacterium | reverse complement strand
CGTATTTGGTTTATGCTGCATGGCTGGTTTTCGCTACCGGTTTGGCTGATTTTTTGTTTTATTGTTGTGACTGGCACCATTGCAGTGATCAGCCATGAACTTACCTGGCTTACGAACCCCGATGCCCGTGCCCACAACCCCGATAACCTACCTGCAAAACCCTTGCCTGAGCTGGTTGCAAGCGTAAAACAGCAAGTCCCCAATGCCAGCATTCACCAAGTGATTGTGCTCGAACCTTACCTCACCAGGGCTGTTGGTCTCACTTCGCCTGAATACCCGATACAAGCCTATGCCTATGTGAATCAATACACTGGCGAGGTACAAGCCATTAACACTGGCATAACTTTCATCGGTTTTATGCGTTCGCTACATGGTTGGCTATTGTTTCCATGGCAACACAGTTACAGTATTGGCTATTACCTAGTGGGCGCCATGTCGATTGTGATATTGGGTGCTCTGATAACAGGGCTAGTGGTTTATCGGCGTTTTTGGCGTGCCTTCACCCAACCCCGCATCCGCACAGACCGTGGTTCACGGGCTTTGCTGGGTGATTTGCATCGTTTCGCTGGTGTTTGGTCGCTTTGGTTTTTACTGATTATTGGTCTCACTGGCTTATGGTATTTAATCCAAGCCATGTTGTGGCATAACGAGGTGGATATTTGGCCCCATGAGACACCCATTGCTCATCAACAAGTGCCTTTATCAGAAGATGGGAGTCCAACACCACTTTCCTTAGCGCAGGCATTAGAGACTGCACAACAAACCATGCCTCACTTGAACCCATCTTGGATCAGCTATCCAGAACATAACCGAGACACGTATAAAATCAGTGGTGATGGAAATAGTATTTTCTTCGATGGGTTTTCCCATCGGGTTTTCATTAACCCCTGGGATGGACAGGTCACCGAAACTCGCTCACCGGCTATGATGAATGGATTACAAACCATCACCCATCTTGCTGATCCATTACATTACGGCACCTTTGGCGGACTGTGGACCAAGATCATCTGGTTCGTATTTGGGCTTATCTTATCTGCGATGTCGATCACTGGCTTTATGATTTGGCGCAAACGTACCAAAAGCGCAGCTAGTAAAAAAACCAAAACTGTCACTACTGCTGTCGCAGGTAATATACCCCGCTTAGAAGGTGAATCATGAAAACAACACCATCACCGAGTCGTTGGACACGTTGGAAATATCTGCTTAATGGTTTTTTAATTGTGGCGCCGTTTTGGTTTTTCTACCAGGCGATGACTCAGACATTTCCTGCCGAATGGCCAGAGCAAACCATAGGCCCTTTTACCGCGGCAATAAGCCCTGCTGACGATGCGCCCCCTTATTCACATCATGGTAGTTATGTAAAAGACTTTAGTGTCCGCTTTTGTACCGGTTGTGTTGACAACATTCGTGTTGCTTATCTGCATGTAGGAAAACAACCTGCCGCTTTGGCAGATGATTTAGAAGGTATTTTACATGGCGGAGCAGTGAGCCAAAATGCGCATGCGCCATACCCGCTCTCCCTCCAACCTGATGATCGGTTATGGTTAACCGTCCAAGAATGGAACGGGGCAATACACCACACCTCTTGGCCACTTTAATCACAAACCGGCCTTATTCCTTAGTCAACACGAGTGTCATCGTTACCGCATAACGATGGTTGTATACTATTGTCTGATGCAGCTTATTAGGTTTTGATATATATCAATAGGCAAGACCGACATGAACTGCTAGAGTCGTAGCTCGACTTTTAGGAAACCATCATGACCAAGCGTTACCGAAATATTCTGTTAGTTGTTATTTTTATCGTGTTACTTGTCCTGCTGATTGGCTATGCTAACCGCCCAAAACCGGTGGCTGTGTTAATTGCGCAAGTTGAAAAAGGATTAGTGCAAGATACGGTGACCAATACCCGTGCCGGAACCCTCAAAGCCTGTCGCCGTGCTAGCCTATCACCCTCAATTGGTGGGCAAATTGCACAACTCCCCGTACATGAAGGAGATCGGGTGGTCACCGGCCAAGTGTTATTAGAAATGTGGAATGTGGATCTACGTGCCCAAGTCGAATTAGCAAAAAGCGAATCCCAAGCCAGCAAAGCCCGTTCCCGCGAAGCCTGTGTACGCGCCGCCGTCGCAAAACGTGAAGCAAACCGGCTAATCAAGCTACGCAAAAAAGGCTTAGCCTCTGATGAAAGTACCGACCAAGCTATTGGCCAAGCCGATGCAACCGAAGCCAGTTGTGAAGCAGCCAAATCATCTGAAAAAATTAGCCAAGCCAGTGTTGCCGTGGCCCAAGCGGCACTGGCTAAAACACAATTACTCGCCCCCTTCGATGGTACCGTAGCAGAAATTAACGGCGAACTCGGTGAGTTTGTCACACCATCACCCATTGGGGTACCTACCCCACCTGCCGTAGATTTAATTGACCATGGTTGCTTATACGTCTCTGCACCCATCGATGAAGTGGATGCACCGGGCATTAAACCTCAGATGGATGCGAGCATTTCATTAGATGCTTTCAAGCAACGTGAATTCAAAGGTAAAGTACGTCGTATTGCCCCCTATGTACTGGATAGAGAAAAACAAGCGCGTACCGTGGATATCGAAGTGGACTTTATTCTAGACGATGATCAACTCAATATGCTGCCTGGTTACAGTGCCGATGTAGAAGTGATTCTGGCCACCAGCGATCAGACGCTTCGTATTCCTACCGAAGCCTTGTTAGAGGGGCACCGCGTTTTTGTGTATGACAGTACAACCGAAACCATTAGCAGTAAAACCATTAAAACCGGTTTAACTAACTGGCAATATACCGAAGTATTAGAAGGTTTAACCGAAGGACAACAAATTGTCACCTCCATTGACCGCGAAGGGGTAGTCGACCAAGCCCAAGTTAGCATCGAGTCCCCTAAGCCATAGTATAAGTCACACCATGATTAAGCTCGAAAAGATATGTCGTAACTTCCAAGTGGGTGACCAAGTTGTTCATGCCTTAGATAACATCTCTCTAGAAATAAACGACGGTGAATATATTTCGGTTATGGGCCCATCCGGCTCAGGCAAATCCACCTTACTGAATATGATTGGCCTATTAGATCGCCCGAGCAGTGGACACTACATATTAAATGATAAAGATGTCACCGAACTCAATGATTATGAGCAAGCGCTAGCGCGTAACCAAAATATTGGCTTTGTATTCCAATCTTTTCATTTGGTCCCCCGCTTAACTGCAGAAGAAAACGTCGCACTGCCTTTAGTATTGGCAGGTGTTCCGCCAACACAACGTCAGGCACGGGTTGAAAAAGCACTAAGTGCACTGGGGCTCACAAACCGGGCTCACCATAAACCGGACCAACTCTCTGGCGGGCAACGTCAGCGCATTGCTATTGCCCGTGCAACAATTACAGAGCCCAGTGTGTTATTAGCCGATGAGCCGACCGGTAATTTAGATCAAAGGTCAGGCCAGGATGTGGTCGACACGCTAGAATCACTTAATCAACGTGGCATTACCTTAATTGTTGTCACCCACGATAGTGCATTAGGTGCCCGTGCCACACGACGCATTCGCATGGTTGACGGACATATAGAACAAGATCAGCGTGGCCCGATTCATGATAAGACTGTCTGATACCTTACAGTTTTCTTGGCGCGCATTACGTGGTTATCCAACGCGTACCATACTCATGTTATTAGCCACGGCCATTAGCGTTGCGGCGGTGGTATTACTCACTGCCTTGGGTGAAGGTGCACGCGGTTATGTGGCCAATGAATTTGCCTCCTTAGGCACTAATCTGGTGATTGTGATCCCCGGTCGAAGCGAAACCAGTGGTGGTGGTTTATCGAATATGGTGAGCACCACACCTCGTGATCTCACCCTGGATGATGCCAAAGCAGTACAGCGCCACCCTATGATTGATCGTATTGCCCCGCTAGCGATTGGCGCTGCTGAAATTGCATGGCAAGGACGCAAACGGGAAATAAGCGTCATGGGTTCAAACCATTCATTAATGTCCATTCGACATTGGAAACTATCACAAGGCCAATTCTTACCAAATACCGATCTAGAGCGAGCCTCACCAGTGTGTATTATCGGCAGTAAAATACGCGATGAAATTTTTGGTGCAAACCCCGCTGTGGGGCAATGGGTTCGGTTAGGTGACCGACGTTATCGTGTCATTGGTGTCATGGCTTCTGAAGGTCGTTCCATTGGTGTTGATGTACAAGATGTCGTGATTATCCCCGTGGCCTCGGCCCAAGCTTTGTTTAATACACCGTCGTTGTATCGCATCCTGATTCAGACCAAAAACCGCGAATCTATGCCCCGCGTGATTGAGTTCGTAAAATCAACCATACGCGAACGACATCAAGGTGAAGAAGATGTCACGGTTATTACCCAAGACGCTGTCCTAGAAACCTTTGACAGCATTATCGGTGCATTAACCTATGCCGTGGGTGGCATTGCGGCCATCAGTTTAGCCGTAGCAGGCATTCTCATTATGAATGTCATGCTCGTGGCCGTATCACAACGTACGTCTGAAGTTGGGTTGCTCAAGGCATTAGGCACATCATCACGACAGATACTAATACTTATCTTAGTGGAAGCGGTCCTACTATCTGCCATTGGCGCCGCTATTGGTTTACTGATAGGTCAGTTTGGCAGTTGGGGCATACGTGCAGCATTTCCCAACATTCCGGCTTACCCACCACTATGGGCTATCCTGGCCTCTGTATTTGTCGCGCTTGGTACCGGGGCATTATTCAGTTTACTGCCCGCACGTAAAGCGGCACGCCTCGATCCCGTTTTGTCTTTATCTAAGCGTTAACGAGCATGTTAATACGCGATTTCATCAATTTGACCAGCACCTCACTTTGGGCGCATAAGCTACGTAGCTTCTTAACAATGCTTGGGATCAGTGTTGGCATTGCCGCTGTTGTATTACTCACGTCCATTGGTGAGGGCATACATCGCTATATTTTATCGGAGTTTAGCCAATTTGGTACTACCATCATTGGCATTAACCCAGGCAAAATATGAGTAATTTGGTTTACGGGCGGCAAGGGCC
>CAZPAE010000243.1:0-5069 GCA_964584455.1 uncultured Thioalkalispiraceae bacterium | reverse complement strand
TGTGGATTGGAACGACACCACTCAACCGATAATAATGCCGTACCACAAAAGTCTTCTTTCATGGAGACCGGTGCTTTACCCCGTAATAATTGATAGGTGTCTTCAAAAAACTCCACTTCCGTATCCACTGCTTGCACCGCATGTTGATACATGACATGCAAATCTGCCTGTTCGGCCAAACTTGGACCGGTTGCCTGCTTGTTCTTTTTATGTTTTTTGTCTTTACCCATGGTCGTTCCTTATGCTGTACGGTATCAGTTCAACGAGGCGCTAGTATAAGCGTTTTTCGCCCCTCGGGCGCGCCTATCATTCATATAGCTGTGCTAGAATTGCCACCATCCAAAGCAAGCTATCAGTAAAATACATGACAGATAAGCACCACACCGTTCCCGTTCAAATTGGCCCTGTTAACCTCGGTGGTAGAAACCCTATCGTGGTCCAGTCAATGACCAATACCGATACCGCCAATGCCCAGGCTACGATTGAGCAAATTATCCAGCTCGCCAAGGCGGGCTCTGAAATGGTACGCATTACGGTTAATTCCGATGAGGCGGCGAAACAAGTTGCCTTTATTCGTGAACAAACCCGGCAACAAGGCTGTGACGTGCCAATCATCGGTGACTTTCACTTTAACGGACACAAGCTACTCACTGAGAACCCTGATTGTGCTAAGGCATTAGATAAATATCGGATTAACCCAGGCAATGTGGGACGGGGTAAAAAGCGCGATGAGCAATTTAATCAGTTAATTGAGATCGCTTGTGCTAATGATAAGCCAGTGCGTATTGGTGTGAACTGGGGCAGCCTGGACCAGTCGGTGCTTGCCAGACTCATGGATGATAATGCCAAAAAAAGCCAACCACTGGATAGCAAACAGATCATGTACCAAGCGTTGATTACCTCTGCGATTGAAAGCGCTAAACAAGCGCAAACTATTGGTTTGGCTCACGATAAAATTATCCTTTCCTGCAAAATGAGCGGTGTGCAGGATCTCATTAACGTTTACCAATCGCTGGCTCAACAATGCGATTACCCTTTGCACCTTGGTCTCACTGAAGCGGGCATGGGTAGCAAAGGCATTGTGGCATCCACTGCCGCATTAGCCGTTTTATTACAACAAGGCATTGGCGATACAATTCGTATATCACTCACCCCTGAACCCGGCGGTGACCGTACGCAAGAAGTCATCGTAGCCCAAGAAATTTTACAGTCCATGGGCTTACGTTCCTTTACCCCCCAAGTGATTGCTTGCCCTGGCTGTGGTCGTACCTCTAGTACTTACTTTCAACAGCTGGCGCAAGATATTCAAAGTTACTTACGACACCATATGCCGGTATGGCGAAAAAAATATAAGGGCGTGGAAAACATGACCGTCGCAGTAATGGGTTGTGTGGTGAATGGTCCTGGCGAAAGTAAACATGCCAACATTGGTATTAGTTTACCCGGTACTGGCGAGAAACCAGTTGCGCCGGTTTATGAAGATGGTGAAAAAACCGTGACCTTAAAAGGCGATCATATTGCCCAAGAGTTTCAAGCCATTGTTGAGCGTTATATTGAACAACACTATTCGGCTTAATTAGCTTGCTGATGCTGATTTAGATAAGCGTTGCAATAAAATATCTTGGTAACCACGAATGCGCTTAACATAATTTACGGGCTCACGCCCACGCGCATAACCATGGCGTAAGGTTTTATAATATTTCTTTTGGCTTAATAATGGTAACACTTCACTTAAGTCACGCCACTGATCAGGATCTTTGCCTAACCGCTTGGCCAACACACGCGCATCACGGACATGCCCCATCCCCACATTATATGCCGCTAAGGCAAACCACATACGATCAGGCCCGGTAACTGATTCAGGTATACGCTCATATAAATTACTAAGATAGCGCGCACCACCTAGAATACTTTGTTCCGGGTCCAAACGATTTTTAATATTTAATTCACGTGCGGTTACCCGGGTCAACATCATCAACCCACGGACCCCTGTAGGACTACGTGCCTGCGCCCGCCAATGTGATTCTTGATAAGCTTGTGCCGCTAACAGTGTCCAGTTAATTTCATGTTGTTCTGCCGCACGCATAAATAGCGGCTTATACTTTGGTAATAAGGTGTCGATACGTCGCACAAAACGGCGCGTATCCACATAATCAAAACGCTCAATGTGTCCGTAATAACGTTCTATTAACGCTTCTAGCTTGCCGCTTTTACTAAACTCATCGAACCACTGGGTTAAGGTATCTTGCAACCTATTTGCACCTAACGGCATTGCCCAAGCCAATGGTTCAGACTGACTAAGATTAAAACGAACTTGCAGCTCTGGATAATAGCGCCGGTTAATTGCAACAATGTTTGAATCAGCGACAGTACAGCCTAGCTTATTAAGCCAAACATTTTCTAATAAAGATTCGGTTTCAATGTCGAAGGTTTGCCACTGAATATTTGGATAACGTTGTTGCTCATGGGCTAACTGCTGCTCATAGCTCGTTCCAACCGGGACACCGATATCCAAACCGACCAAGTCCTGTACCCGTTTTGGATTAGCACCACCACGGCGACAAACAACTTGTTGCTGTACTGACTGATAAGCTGGGCCAAATAACAGCTTTTGCTTGCGTTGCTCAGTGATGGTTAGCCCAGCCGCAGCAATATGTGCATCGCGCTCGGTAATGGCGGCTAAGATTTCGCTGGTTGAATCCATCAGTTTATACTCAACCTTCACCCCTAGCTCGGTCGCAAAGGCTTTTGCCATTTCATATTCAAAGCCAGCCAACTGATCATGTATTTCATAATATGTGGTTGGCGCATTCCGTGTCGCCACCACTAACGTCTTGTTTTGTTTAATACTCTCTAATAAAGGCTGAGGTTGTGGTTGACACGCCACAAGCATAAACAAACTGCTGGCAAAAAATAATCGATAATGCATGTGATAACCTCTGCATAACACTATACCTTCAATTTAAGCCGTTGCAAGCGTGTCGTTCCCCATTGATATAAACCCATACCAAATAAAATACACAAACTCCCCACCCAAGCATGCCAATCAATGACTTCATGATTAAATAATTGCCCAAACCATAATGCCAGCACTGGCGTTACTAAGGTTAACAAGGCCACTTGGCTAGCGGGCATTTGCTTTAGGATGTAAAAATAAATATTAAACCCAATGGCTGTGGCAATCACACCCAGGTAAATAATCGACCAAAAGGCATGACTGGGTATTTGTGCTGGCCAATTCCCATCCATAATTAACCATGTCACAACATAAGTTGGTGTCGCTACCATCATCCCACCTGTAGCAACACTTAATGAAGATAAATCACCATGCCAGCGTTTTACTAACACCGCACTAATGGAATGTAATAACATAGCCAAACAAACTGCGGCCATCCCCAATACCACCGCTTGCCCAAAACTAATACTGTTCCAAAAAACGATTAACAACCCGACCATAGCAACAAAAATACCCAATAGCTTCATACCCGTTAAACCACGTTCTTGTAATATGAAATAGGCCAACACACCTGTCACAATAGGGCTTAAGCCAAAGATAACGGAAATAAAACCAGATTGAATATACTGTGCGCCCCAATACACAGACAACATTGCACCGTAAATGCCGATACCTGCGGCGATATAGGTACGTATTGCTTGGCCATGCAAAGGAATAGGAATCCGTTTAACCCGTGCGATCATTAACATGAGCACTGCCCCAAGCACCATACGCGCCGTTACCCCAAAGATAAAACTAGGACCATCACTGCTCCATTTAATAGTCAGTGGTGTTGTTGACCAAATCAACATGACTACAATAAATGCCAATAGCACTTTTAACGACATATTCACTTTTTCACCCCATAACGCAAACGGGCCGCAGTGTTTGCTGCGGCCCGTTTTGAAAATTGAAAAGTAATTTAGATAATATCAACTAGGCACGCAGCAACCCCACTCGCATTAGGCGAATAGTCCATAGCACTGGGTGTTTCGGTTGAAAAATCATGTTAGCAGTGTGCCGTTAGCCCAAATGCTTGTCAAGCCGTTGTTGTAACATTAGGTAACTCACCATAATAATAAAAATAGCGCCACCCAAATCCAGTTAACTGCTGTAAACGGTTGAGCAAACTATCTGAAGGGATACCTTCTTTAGGATAGACATTGGCGATAAATACAAATTGGCGTCCACAACCACCGAACTCACGCCAATCCCATTTACATAAGCTAGCTGTTGTCGAACATGCGGTACAGGTTAGTTCCGACTTCATATCCTTATACGTCAAATGCTGTAATGAAAGTCGCTTGTGACATGAAGGACAAGCAGGTTTTGCCATATCAAAATCGGCAAAGTACTGGGGGGCCTCAAATGTAGGCGGCGTATAAATGAAAGTAAACTCACTCCAACTTAAAACACCGTCTTGCTTTGGTGCAAATTCAATAGCCGGTGCACACCCCATGAAACTCACATGCTGCAAAAATTGTGGGCCAATATAGAAATGATATGGATGCGCCGAATCCACATTTGCGCCAATGAGCCCTACCTCTGCCAAGGTTTGATGTAGCTGTGAAGCACTAACCAGATCATCCGATTGAACTGGACATAAGACTAATTGACGAAGCTTTTCAGACATTTACACATACAGCAAAATTTCAAGGGCGAAAAGCTTAACACGGAAAAGCGCTTCTCGGGTACAATGTTACACTTGATTATGACGAATGTCGGAGCCAGGTATGTCTGAGCACACTCAAAGTAAAGAAGAACAAATTCTACAAATGATGAAACGGGTCCTAACCGATGTGGCTAAAGACACGCATGTTAAACCTGGCTTAAAGCATCCACTCTCTGACCAAACCATTATGGGTATTCGTGATTGTTTATCCCTGATAACCGCGCGGGAACAAGAACTGGCTAAAGAAGCCGGCCGCGAATCTAACATGCGCCCTCGCTTTATTGATGAGCCCCAAAAAACCGTTGTTGTCCCTATCGATAAAATCCAAAAACGCCATAGCGATAATTAAATTGCTCAACCATGGGTGTCACGCCACCGGATTATACCCAGCTGGCCCCCGCG
>CAZPAE010000242.1:0-5073 GCA_964584455.1 uncultured Thioalkalispiraceae bacterium | reverse complement strand
CAAGGTACCATTGGTGCTGTTTAAATCTTCAATGAAGTAATCGAAATGGGATTCAAGATAAGCACTGGGCTCACGGGCGAAAATAACGTGCTCGGAACTTACTGCCGCATCATCCAGTTGGATATCATTTTCCGGCTGTCGTCCTAACCGAGTCAGTGCTTTGTTTAAGGGATAATCACGCAGATTGACCCCATCGTGTACCAATATCAGTTTTGCCATGAAAATGTCGTTTTAGCTTGCCTCATTGAATTGTAGCTTAGTCCCGGCTACTTCAATGACATCCCCGCTTTTTAGTGCCTTACTTTGCGCACCAATCGACTGATTATTAAGCTTAGGAGGCTCTTGTTCAGTACTACCGCCGCTCATGGGCATAAGGAAAAAATTGCTGCCGCGCTTGGCAATGACGGCCACTTGCAAACCGGGAGAACCTAGTGTTGTATAAGGTTTGCTCAATAACACCTCTTCACCAGACTTCGGGCCATTGAGGACCTTAATCATCCCTTTGCGGGGTAGATTAGCCCCATCTTGCGCCCCAGCAGGCGGGATTAGGACAGTTTTATCAAATTGTCCCACGGTATCTTCAATGAATTTAAACTCATGGCGACCAATTTTGACCATATCACCATGGTTCAGCTGGCGCTTGGTAATACGCTTACCATTGAGTAAAACCCCATTGGTACTACCCATATCTTCAACGTAAACATGTTGTAGCTTTAAAAAGACCGCATGTTCTCCGCTGACCGTGGGATCTTCTAAGTGAATGTCGTTATGTGGTTTACGACCGACGGTTGTGCGTTCATTTTCGAGCCGATATTCTCGGATCACCGCACCTTCATGATTGAGTATCAAACGTGTCATGGCACAAAGTATTCCACTCCCAAACTTTATTATTGCTTTATTTCTGTGGTTCTATTTCTTGGCTAACCCCGGATGATAGACCATGTTCATCGGAAAAAGCCTCATTCATGGTGACCAAAACTACCGAAATGTTGTCCGTTCCGCCATTGTTATTTGCTTGGTTAACCAAACTTTGAGCCACCTTTTCATAATTGGGGCTATGCTCAGTCACAATGGCTAAAATATCTTCATCACTAACCATATCAGACAATCCATCTGAACACAGCAGATAAATATCATCCGATTCCAAGGTTTCGGTGCTCACATCCACTTCCACCTCCGGCGCAATGCCCAAAGCACGAGTAATGAGATTACGGCTAGTTGAAATCAGTGCTTCTTCTTCACTCAAATAGCCATTATCCACCATTTCTTGGACTAAAGAGTGGTCTTGGGTCACTTGTTGGAGTTCACCGCCACGAATACGGTACAAACGTGAATCGCCCACATGGGCATAGGTAATATTCTCATCATGAAATAATGCCACCACCGCGGTGGTGCCCATGCCAGCATATTCGACATTTTTATGTGCCTGGCCATGGATTTCTTCATTGGCATAAACCACCGACTCACGTACCGCATCTTCACATTTGATCGCATTGGCTTCACGCATTTCCGGCGTCAATACATCCAGTAAAGCATCACGTATGGCTGTCACTGCCATCTCACTAGCAACCTCACCCGCATTATGCCCGCCCATGCCATCGGCCAACATAATCAAGCCCATATCAATATCCCAACTGATACAGTCTTCATTATGATCTCGGCTCAGCCCCACATCGGAGATGCCATATACCGCGAGTTTTAAACCATTATTTAACACGTCAAACTTTACCTTTTCTTTTTTTCTATTCTAGTCTTTCTATGCAGCGTTCCATGGCATGGGAAAAACGCTCCCCGTCATCAAACCGACCATCTATCTCTTTTGATAACGCCTTATTGATAATGCGACTAACACAGGCCGGTAAATCAGGGCGAAATAGTCTCACATCAGGATGTTTCTCATTGGCAATCTTATACATCAAACTGGCCAACGACTCGCCAATAAAGGGCAGCTCGCCGGTTAACATTTGATACAAGGTAACACCCAATGAAAACAAGTCTGAGCGCCCATCGACTTTCATGCCTGCCAATTGTTCTGGTGACATATAAGATGGACTGCCTAAAATCGTACCGGTCTTGGTTTTACTTGAATCAGTTAAACAAGCAACACCAAAGTCAGTGACTTTGAGTACCCCTGTCTCCCTATCATAAATAATGTTAGCGGGTTTTACATCGCGATGTATCACACCGTTGCTATGCGCATAGGCTAATGCATCTGCCACTTTGGCTAAAACTTCAAATACTTCCTTGGTGGGCAATAAATTATCAGACTTACAATAGGCCAGTAGATTCTCGCCTTTTAGATAGTCCATCGCAATATAAGATAAGTCTTCATCTTCGCCCACATCGTAAATTGTCACGATATTCGGATGATTTAACCGCCCTGCGGTTTCGGCTTCACGGAAAAACCGCTCTTTCACTTCGCTGAGTTTTTCCCCTTCAAACTCTTGTGCCAATACCATGGTCTTGATCGCCACGGTGCGCCCGATTTTGGGATCTTTGCCTAAATACACCATGCCCATGGCACCACGGCCTAATTCATGCTCGATGGTGTAGCGACCTAACATGGGTTTTTGTACCCCGGAGTTTTCCAGGATTAAGGTTTGATTTAAGTTTGATGCATGGTTGGGGTTGAGTGCATAGGAGTGTGCTGCTTCTTTAGCACGACGAACCCGATCATGAATATCACGATAGAGGGGATCTTCATGTTGGATATGTTCGAATACGGTTACGGCCTTATTAAATTGGCGTTTGCGTTCATAATCCAAACCCAGGTTGTACATGTATTCTAAGACGGTATCGTTGCTAGCACACTTGCGATAACGTTCAAACGCTTGATCAAACTGACCTTGATTATGGAATGATTGCCCGAGCAATAAGTTAGCGTTCGATAGTTCACTTTGAATATGACCGATGCTCATGGAAATAGCATGTTTAAAACTTAATACGAAATGTCCAACGATCAGGGCAATTAACGGTACCATCAAGGGGATCCAAATGGACTGCCCGATCATCAAAATGAAATGGGCATTTAAGATACCGAGCAATAACACTACGCTAAATGCAATCCCGGTGGCTAAACGAAAACGTGGTAACACAAACATTAAATAGATACCCACCAGAACGATAGCTAAGGCCTGTACCCATTTACCCCAATCAGGCACCCGATAAAGATCATCATTTAATAAACTGGATACTACGTGTGCCGTGAATACCACCGGCGGCATATCAATACCTATGGGCGAGGCTAATTGCGCAGTTTGTTGACGGGCGGTAAAGCCCACAATCACCGCTTTGTCACGCAACTGTCGAGCCGTGATCTTATTGTTTAACACATCCAAGATGGAATACACCGCAAAGGGTGGTTTGCTATTTTTGCCGGTATAAAAATACGGATAGATGCGATTCTTCTTATCTGTTTCGATCGGCTGATCGGCAATGGTAATGGCATCACCCAATTTTGCTTCCACATTAAACGCGGTTAAACGCAGATAACGTGCCACCACCATTAATGAAAAAGACGGGATATAGTCGTGCCCATATTGAATCAATAAGGGTTCACGTCGTGCTTGTTCCTGTCGATTCAAACCAATATTCAAATGCCCAATGGCGGTGACATAACGGCTGAGCTCACCAATGGGTGGATAGATACTGTCCGCCACAGGTACCGGGTTAGTAGTTAATAATTTAGAGATCCAACTGCGACGTTCCGGTTTGTTTTTGACCCGCACGGTAAAACGCTTAAGAGGATCAGCCACTCCAATGGATTCATTGGGCTCATCATCCACGGCTAAATCATAAGGCGTTGCCAATACAACCGGACCGGCTTGCTGCAAGCTCTCTGCAAATAACCGATCAGTGTCTAAATGATCTTCCGCGCTTCGCAATAAACCGCGTATCTCCCGTGTATTGGCACGACCTTTACCAATGGCAGCTTTGAGTTGGTCGATATACTCCAAACCATAACTACTTTGGCGGGTATCAAACGGTAAGGCATAGCCAATCACTGCGGGTTGTAACTGGGACATAGTCTGGGTAGCCCGGGCCATCACATCCCGTGGCCATGGCCAACTTCCCAACTCTTGCACCGCAGCATCATCAATGGCCACCACAACCACATTAGGATTAGCAGGTCGAGAGGAAGTAAACTGGACACCGAGGTCATAAGCCTGCCAGTCGAGCGAGCGTAAATTATCGGTTACGCCTAATAATAAAAAGACTAACGTAACGACAAGGCCGATAAACCAGTCTGTTTTCCAGTAATTTGGTATCTTCAATACATCATCCGTTAAGTAATCTGATTTTATTATGGTGTGTCTTGCAGTGGCTCTTCCATAACCACAATATAACTACGGCAAACACATACTAGTGTATCTTCAATGACAATAATATCAAGACCTTAGTCTATATCGGCGTCATCCGCGAGCACATGAATAAATACACAAAACGACGATTTGCGTATTAAGCGTCTGCTATTTTCGCAGGTTTTCTTAACTTAATATGTAACTCACGTAACTGACGTTCACTAACGGATGAGGGTGCTTGCGTCAGTAAGCAGCTAGCAGTTTGCGTTTTTGGGAAAGCCATCACATCACGTATCGACTGGGCCCCAGCCATCAACATGACTAATCTGTCTAATCCAAACGCAATACCACCATGAGGGGGACATCCAAATTTTAGCGCATCAAGCAAGAAACCGAACTTCTCTTGGGCCTCTTTTTCGCTAATACCCAATTGTTCAAATACCTTTTCTTGCACATCGGCACGATAAATCCGCATCGAGCCACCACCAATTTCAGTGCCATTTAAAATCATGTCATAGGCACGAGAACCACAGTTGCCAGGGTCGGTGGCTAATTTGTCCAAATCGGCTTCTTTGGGCGAGGTGAAAGGATGATGCAGTGAAACCCAACGTTGTTCGCCGTCATCCCATTCAAACATCGGGAAATCGACAACCCAAGCCGGTTGCCAATCGGCATCCACTAAACCACGATCATGGCCTAGCTTCACCCGTAACGCACCTAATGCTTCATTGACCACCTTGGCCTTATCAGCACCAAAGAAAATCAAATCCCC
>CAZPAE010000241.1:0-5085 GCA_964584455.1 uncultured Thioalkalispiraceae bacterium | reverse complement strand
TATTACCTAAAGATGGGACGGTGCTGTACTATGGGCCGATCATGTCGCTATCAGAGGCCCAAGCCTATTTTGATGATTTATTTCGCACGATTGCTTGGCAACATGATGAAGCGGTGATGTTTGGCAGAAAGTTAGTTACCAAACGTAAAGTGGCATGGTATGGTGATGCCGCATTCGACTATTCCTATTCCAACACGACTAAACAGGCGTTACCTTGGACCAAGACTTTGCTGGATTTAAAGCATATTGTCGAGCAGAAAACCGGTGATAGTTACAATTCTTGTTTATTAAACTTGTATCATGATGGTAGTGAAGGCATGGCGTGGCACAGCGATGATGAGAAGGAACTTAAGAAAAATGCGCCCATTAGCTCGCTTAGCTTTGGCGCTGAGCGAAAGTTTGCCTTCAAGCATAAAAATAGCAAAGAAACTCTTTCGCTCATGTTAGCCTCGGGGAGCTTGTTGGCCATGAAGGATACAACCCAGCATTATTGGTTACACCGATTGCCCACTACCAAAAAGGTGGATCAGCCACGAATTAATTTAACGTTTCGAACCATGAACACAGCAAGCGATTAAATCAGTGTGGCTACGCTGCTTGGTAAGGTAGGTGAATGTGAAACGTAGTACCTTTTTCTAGCTCTGACTCCACTTCAATGCTGCCACCATGGTCCTCGATAATGCCATAGGAAATGGATAAACCTAAGCCGGTACCGACACCTACTTCCTTTGTAGTGAAGAAGGGGTCAAAAATAGTATCAAGGTATTTTTGTTCGATGCCACAACCATTATCGGCCACACTGATTGCGATACCGTTATTTTTTTCAGAAACATGTATGGTTATCTCGCCATTTTCTTTGATCGCTTGTGCGGCATTAATCAGCATGTTTAAAAAGACTTGGGTTAGCTCGCCACTGCGACCCAATATAGGTTTGACTGTGTCAATCTGTTTGTTCACTTTGACGGAATATTTTAATGCATTGTTAGCCAGCATGAGTGCTTCTTCGATGGTGTCGGGAACATGACATTCTTCTTTATCATCATCCGACTGTCTGGCAAACCGCTTAAGCCCGCCAATAATATCAATGACCCGTTCTATACCTTGTTTTGACTCTTTTAATAGGGTGGGGCAGTCTGTTAACAGAAATTCCATATCAGTTGATTGCCATAGGGCATCTAATTGTTTGACATTGTTTGCCAGTTCCTCGTTGGTGTTTTGGGTAGCAAGGTTGGTTAGTGTTTTTGCTGCACGAATGTATTTGTCGAAGCCTTCAATATATTTGCTAAGCGAACTAATATTGCTTTTTATAAACCCCATTGGGTTGTTAATCTCATGGGCAATGCCCGCGGAGAGTTGACCCACTGAGGCCATTTTTTCAGACTGTAGCAATTGTTTCTGAGTCTTTTTTAGTGCTTCATTAGCCGTTTTAATTTCCTCATAGCTTTGTATTAATTTATCTTCTTGTTGGCGGTGCTCAATAATAAGCCCCAGTTGCTGCATAGCCTGATGAAAAAGTGCGAGTAAGGGCGATTGGCTTTTGTCCACTGCTGGGGCGAGTAGATAGATAACCCCGACCATATGTTCCAGGCAAAAAATAGGTAATCCAATAACAACATGTATGGGGGGAATAGTACTGCTATCGGCTTGCGGGTTGGTAAATGCATGGGGTGGCTCACTAATATGAAACTGCTTGTCGCTTTTGGACTGATGAGATAGATGGGTAATGATCGCGTCAAAAGGTTGCGTGCTAAGCCAGGATTGATCTTGCTCGCTAATATCAAATTTTATATTTTGAATCGGCTCAGAACGATATGACTCTGCTTTGGAGGTAAGTGGGTAGTAATCAAAATAACCTAATGGCATTTTTATTATCGATAGCATTTCTTGGGTGATGCTAGGCAAGAAGTCGCATAGCTTCCACTTCTCAATACCATAACGGCTAATGCTCATGTGAAAGTTGTTTTTGAGCAGTGCTGCATTCAGATTGCTGACGTTGTTTGATAAATCTTGGTTTGCTAAATAAAGCTCCCTGCTTTTTACTTCTAATAGCTGTTCCGCTTTTTTACGTGCTGCCCGCTCACGATGAAATGCGCGCTCATAGTCCATAATTATTCTTTGTTAACCACAAGTATGCAGTGATCACTACCTTCATGCATACAACAGTCATGTTGAATATTAATAGTATCACCAAATTTTTCTGCTGCTTTGTGAATTAAACCTACTGCCAGTAGACAGAGTTTTCTTGGTGACTGATAAAATAATTTCAGCTGTTTATCGGTTTTCTCTTTAACTTGCAGCGTAGGAGTAATGGCATCCGGGTAGAGTTTTTTGACTTCTACGTGGATTACTGCGTCCACCGCCTCGAGTAGTGACCATAAATCGGGGTAGTCCATCATTGATTCAGGTAGGCTATGGGTTAGTGCTGGAAATAAATAACCACCAAAGGCTTCCACTAACTGTGGTACAGGTGTGCCTGTATAATTTGATAGGGCACTGACTAGCTCTAGGATTTCTTGGTCGTCATAGGTATCTGCGCTGGTGTAGACGCCGCCGCTCGGTAGGTTTGATTGCTGTAATAAGGTTTCCCAGCACTCAAAACCAAAGGTTTCTTCCACCATCTCCTGAAATATTGTAAAAACGGCACCTTTCATAGGCTTTCCCCTGTGATTGCATCGTAAAGCAAGCGACTTCAACGTGTGTATTACACAAGCTTATAAATATTCAGTGCTTATGGTGTTGCTATTTAACCGTTATCGGCAGAGTGGACTAAATATCAATGTTGCCATCTCTTTTAATCTAATGTGGTTATTGGATGAGTAAAGGGAATCTGCCATAAGTGATGACTATGGCCTGATTTTACAAAGGGTTATGAACGGTTTGTCGCGCTATGATTGCACATCATTATTATTGATGCAGTCGATTAAAAATGTTGCTCGACTTCTATCGAATAAGAAGCATCAAGTCGCAGGCAGAAACATCTCGCTATATATGATATAGCAATGGGGTGGGCTATAAGTAAAAAACCCGGTACCTATGAATAGCTACCGGGTTTTTAAGTCTTCTACAGATATTTTAGATGTTAGCCAACACCACCTGGATAATCAGCGACACCGGGGTTAGCGGCAACACCAACCAGTTTAGGATGATTGATCTTCGCTAAACGTAATACGTTGTCAGGACCTTTGTTGTTAATAATATATTCACGAACAATATCCCAAATCATTCTTCCATCTGGAGTACGGTTTACCACGGCCCAACCGGCGACTTTATAAGTCTTATTCGGATCGATGAGTTCACCATTATCTAAACGGGCATTGGTAATGCGCTCGAATAGTTTTTTGGTTGGGTCAATGGTGTAGTCCAAGCCACCGACACGAACCATGTCACCGCCGGATTGTAAGTAAGGATCGGGATCAAATAAGTTATCCGCTACATACTCTAGTGTTTCTAATAACTGTTTACCGGTCATTTCGTTGACATAGGTTTCACCATAGGTGATAGAGCATTGGGTCATGACGTCTTCCATGGTGATCCAGTCATCTTTTAGGGTAGTGACACCCCAGCGTACACCGGCCGACATGGCTACATCCGCGTTATACTCTTCACGTAACGCATTACAAATCACTTGGTCCCAGGTACCCATGAAGTTACCACGACGATAAAGGCCGCGGTCAGCAATAGCCAGTTTCTCAGTCAGAATTTCGTCATAGGTTTTACCAAGACGGGTAGAGTTCACTTTACGATCGCTAGCACGAGACTCGATGATCTTGTTGTCATATTTGGTTGAACGCATTTGTTTAATGTATGCATCCATTTCAGGATCGGCTGGAATGATATCGGAGAAGACGGGGAACATCTTATAGTTCACACTACTAATACCGCCGCCATCTTTTAATGCAAAGTCCATGACGCCGAGTACTTTACCATTGGAACCTGCGTTAGTAACAAAGCATGAATGACCAGCAGGGTTTTTCACTTCAAAGGGTTTGGGTACCGCATCGTGTGTGTGTCCACCAAATACAGCATTTAAGCCGGGAACACGTTGCGCCATTTTAATATCCACATCCATACCGTTATGTGAAAGTAGTACCACAGCATCAGGTTTGTGTTCGCCACGAATACTTTCAACCAGTTCTGCCATATCATCTTCACGTAAACCGAAAGACCAGTCAGGGAAAAACTCTGGTGGGTTGGCATTAGCTGTGCGTGGGAAGGCTTGTCCAATCACCGCAATTTTGGCATCACCTACTTGTTTAATTACATAAGGTTGGAAAGCGTGGCCTGAGTCTTCATCAAATAAACCACGGCCATCATAACGTTCCACTAATGCGGGATATTCATCACCCATCAGTGCGTCTTCTTTCACACGAACGTTTTGACCAATAAAGTCACCTTTGAATACGGAAACGTTGTTAAGTACTTCGTTTTCAGCGTAGGTAAATTCCCAGTGACCTACCATGACATCAACACCTAAGATGTTGGATGCCTCTACCATGTCCATACCGCGGGTCCAAAGTGAGGTACCGGAACCTTGCCATAGATCACCACCATCAATGGTGAGTGTTTTTACTCGGCCGCCGGCTTGTTCGCGTAGTTGGTCTAATAGTGTTTTAAGGTGTGCGAAGCCGCCCATACGACCGTAGAACTTAGCAACTTCACTATGATTAATATAAGTATAAGCATAGGCTTCTGGACTATCAGGTTTTAAGCCCATGGCATCTAAAAATTTGGTTCCAACGATATGTGGTGGGCGGCCATAAGCATTTCCCACACCTAAGTTAACATTGGGTTCACGGAAGTAAACGGGTAGTAGTTGACCATGAATATCAGTAAGGTGCAGGATACGTGCATCACCTGACATAGGCATGGAATAGTAATCGGCTGGAAGACTAAATTTTTCTGGGGCCGACGGGGTAGTCGTCGTAGCGGGTGTGACCTGAGATGCACTGTTTTGATCTTGGTTACAGGCGCTTAATAAACTAGTTGTGCCCAATGCGACGGTGCCTTGAGCTAGGCGACGGAGAAATTCTCGACGAGAAAATGGTGGCATTATCTATCCTCTCTTTTTATCACTTCACTATTCAG
>CAZPAE010000240.1:0-5091 GCA_964584455.1 uncultured Thioalkalispiraceae bacterium | reverse complement strand
GTCCACCTAAAGCATGGGTAATTTGTTTCGCAATATCTTGGGCTCGGGTGATGGCGGTATTGCTCATAGGTTGAGGTTGCCAGCTTTCTACATAGTCACCATTGACTTGGCGGTGTCCGATAGGCTCACAATAGTAAGTTTCAATTTCGCCTTCGGCGTTATTAGCGCGAACCGTTAATAACGTGATTTCATATTCAAATTCTATTTTTTGTTCGACAATGACACGGTTTTTACTCACCCGACCGCCGCTCATGGCATATTCCCAAGCGGTTTGGATATCGTTGGTAGTATTAATTGTCGATTGCCCCTTACCTGATGAAGACATAACGGGTTTGACAATACATGGCATACCCACATCGTTTACTGCTTGAGTTAACTCTTCCAATGTATCAGCGAAGCGATATTGTGAAGTGGGTAATTGTAATTCCTCTGCCGCTAGGCGACGTATACCTTCACGGTTCATTGTGATGTTGGCCGCGTTAGCCGTAGGGGTGACTTTAGCAATAGCATCGGCTTCAATACGAATTAATTCTTCTGTTGCAATGGCTTCGATTTCCGGCACGATAACATGTGGCTTTTCTTGTTCAACTAGTTGACGTAATGCTGATGCATCGGTCATATCAATGACATGGGCACGATGTGCTACTTGGTGGCCTGGCGCATTGGCATAACGATCTACAGCGATGACTTCAACACCTAAACGTTGGAAAGCGATAATTACTTCTTTGCCTAGTTCACCGCTGCCCAGTAGCATGACGCGGGTTGCACTATCGGATAAAGGGGTGCCAATTTTCATGTGTTTCCTCCTGCCGGCTCAGTTTCATCTTCACGTAAACGACGGTAGTCTTCGTCACGGAAGTCATTAATGAGCTCTAATACGTGCGCCTTTTTAATGCCTAGGCGAAATAAAATGGTTGCGGCTAATTGTAAACTGGATTCTAAGGTTTCGGGAATAGTAGTTTCAACACCCATGGCATGTAGTTTTTCACTGTCTTCACCGCTGTGAGTACGCGCAAAGATAGGTACATGTGGGCATTGATGATGGATAGCGTTAATGGTTTTCTCTACTGCGTTAGGGTTGTCTAAAGTCACTACCGCTAGGCGAGCATTATCGGCATTTAAGTAACGTAACACATTGGGTTGAGAAACATCACCATAGTAGACGGGTAAAGACTGGGCATGAGCTTTAATAACAACAATGGGATTGTTATCGATTGCCACATAAGAAATACCACCTGCCTCTAATACCTTCGCTACTTGTTCACCGAAGCGGCCAAAGCCTGCAATCAGTACCGCATCTTTGCAAACATCGGCATGGGCCGCATGCATTTCCTCTGGGACTTCTTCGTCTTGATAGTGTTGTGTGAACTTGCGGGCAAGACTAAAGAGCAGTGGTGTTACGATCATGGTGGTGGCAATAACCAATAACAAAATACTGTGTTGCTGTTGAGTGAGGATTTCTTGTTGAAAAGCAATAGTAAATAAAATAAAGCCAAATTCCCCAGCTTGGGATAAATAAAGTGCAGTACGTAATGAATGATAATGATTAAGTTGGAATAGACGAGCTAAGCTATAGAGTAAGATAATTTTGATGCTCAATAAGCCCACTAGCATACCTAGAATAATATGCCATTGGGTAACAAAAAGATTGAGATCGATGGTCATACCCACGGCCATAAAGAATAGACCTAATAACAAACCACGGAAGTGTTCTACATCGGCTGTAATTTGATGGCGGAATTCAGAATCAGATAATAATACCCCGGCTAGGAATGCACCCAGAGCCATTGAAAGTCCCACGGTTTCCATGAGCCAGCCGGTACCGATAACTAATAGTACGGCAGTGGCAGCGAATACTTCATGATTACCCGCAACGGCAATGTGTCGTAATATGGGACGAACTGCGTAGCGTCCTACAAAAATAACGGTGAGTAATGCGGCTAAACCCTGGGCAATACCTAAACCAATATCTAAACTTACGGCGCCGCTACGTGATGAGAATACTTGAATCATTAACATCAGAGGAACAACGGCAATATCTTGAAACAATAAAATACCAAAGGCGGCACGGCCTTCTTTGGTGGGTAGCTCCCCACGTTCAGCTAATAGTTGTAATACAAAAGCCGTAGATGATAAGGCAAGACCCAAACCGATAATAATACTCGAGCGAAGCTCTATACCGAATAGATAAACAATAACGCTGAGTACTGCGCCAGTGATGATCACTTGTGATAGTCCCATGGCAAACACAAGTGTTCGCATGGTCCAGAGTCGTTGCGGTTTTAATTCCAGGCCAATGACAAATAAGAAGAACACCACCCCGAGTTCAGCAATGTGTGTTACTTCATCGACATATTCAACTAAGCCTAATAACGATGGCCCAACTAATAAACCGGCAGTGAGATAACCTAATACCGAACCTAACCCAATACGCTGAAATACAGGGACGATAATGATGGCGGCAATAAGCAGAAACAGAATATCAACTAACATATTGGTGAAATAAGACCCAAGTTTGAATATACTATTATAATGGTTTTACAACGGTTTTTACCTCGAAGAATTAAGCAGGAATTATACCTGCTCATGTTAATAATGCACTGAAATGTCTAAATATGAACCAGATAGCACTATTTTTTACTGACTTAAGTCAGTATAGCTAGCATGATGATGGCCATGCCCCGTTTTATACGTGTCAATTATTTCCTTTTTATTGCTATTGTTTTAATAGGCTTAGCTAAAACGTCCCATGTTTTTGCCGAGTCATTGACGCCAAACACATACCAAATTAATGAGCCTGTCTTTGGTGGTAAAGCCACGATAGTGGAGGCCGGACAACAACATTCATCATTAATTGTCTTAGTTCATGGTCTCGGTGATCAAGCCGGTAGGATTTGGCGCGATATGGTGCCCGTATTAGCCCAACATGCCCATGTGTTGTATTTCGATTTACCGGGGTTTGGTCGTTCAACAAAGGCCAATAGACTTTATTCGCCTGACAATTATGTCCGTTTTATTGATCATGTCGTGAAGCGGACCGGACACCAACAATTTATGTTAGTGGGGCACTCCATGGGAGGCAATATTGCACTACGCTATGCCTCTGCACATCCACAAAAAGTAACCCGGTTAATGCTGGTTGATGCCGCAGGAATATTACACCGTTTAAGTTACACACAGTTTTTAACCCACTTTGGGATTGATGTGTTACCTCAGTTCTATCCGGAACAAAAACAAGATATGGCCTTTGTTGCAGAACAGTTGTTAGGCGAACTGGCTGCTAGTCACTCATTGTTAGAATGGGGTGAGAAAGCGATACTGGAAACGCCACAGTTACGACAATCTATTCTAGGTGCTAATCCTAATACCATTGCCGCCTATGCCATGATAATGACGGATTATTCCGAGCTAATCGACAAGATTAAGGTACCGACGCTGATTTTATGGGGTAAGCAAGATAAAGTTGTCCCTGTTCGTACAGCAAAAATCTTAGCAACCAGTTTACCTAATGCGGGTCTAGTATTATTCGATCAAACCGGGCATTCGCCGATGCGTGAACGACCTAAGCGGTTTGCACATTGGCTTAAGCGTTTTGTCCAAAGTAGTGAACAACAGTATCAATCGATCATAGATAAGACACATTACAAAATTGAACTTGAGCCAAGTCGTTCCCAGCAGGATTTAAATTGTCATAATGAACATGGCAAACACTATGTGGGTGATTACCGTAAGATAGAGATAAAGAATTGTCATGATATTGTATTGGATAGTATTCGAGCGGAACAAATCGTGATACAGGATAGCAATGTGGTTCTAAATAATTGCTACCTTAAAAGCAATAAAACAGCATTGATTGTGGAGCGATCGCAGTTGGAAATGAATGGTTGTGATGTTACAGGAAGCCCAGCGTTAGCTTTTTACCATGCCAAGTTAGATATTGCCGCCACTACACTTCGTTCAGACGGGCCGGCAGCGATACAACATCATTTATCTCCACCAACAAAGACGCGTTCTTCCTCGCATTATCCGCAAAGCGAGATTTTTTACCGTTCTTTCGTTTTGTTTTCTGTTTCTCGCCATTATTCTGGCGCAGGTTTACAGTTATTACATGGCCCTCAACGCTTCGTACCCCGTTCAGTGAAATAATTGTCTGTAATTTAGCCACTGATGAGCGGAAAAGGTAGGTTTTTAGTAAGTTTCTCAGTGTTTTACTGCCTAATAAGGTCTGGTCTGGATTTTGCTTTTCAGTAATTGACATGTTGATTAGGCGTTGCCAAAAAAATGAAATTGGGTAAAATTTAATCGAATTGTTAATAGCGTTTATAAATATTTGTGATAGACTTCACATTATAGATGGCTAATATTGAGTGTTTTGGTGAGATTTATGAAATTTTCTTTTATAAATCAACTAGTTAAGAAAATATAAGTAGTTTATTTTTTAACCAAAATCAAGTATCATGTAATTAAATATTATTTATGTGTGTATAAGTGATGGCAAAAGTACTTGTAAAACAAGCAGATAAAGTTGTTGATTCCGCATCCTTAACCTGGGGTGCGTTATCCATTGGTCGTGCTTCTGATAATGCACTACAACTCGCTTGTCCGACGGTGAGTGGTCATCATGCCAAAATCTTCAGTGACTACGATGCTATATATACAGAGGACCTGAAAAGCACCAATGTTACCTGTATGAATGGCAAACGTATTGAAAAGCATACTTTGCGCCTCGGTGATGTTATTCGATTAGGTGAATACGAATTAGTTATCGAAGATAATTAATCATATTTTCTTAATCGCACTTCCATTTTACATTCCTCTGTTTTACCTCCTAATGCCTAATGGCAATAATTAACAATGGTAAAACATGATAGAACCTGCTTCGAATAATACATCAGTTTTGTAGCCGGTTTCTTGATCCGTATCAATACTATAGGTTTCTTAGCTTGATACGCTATGCACATGTGGATGATTGTATAGTTCGCTGATCGTTGCCGAACTTGACAGCACTTAATTAAATGGTTGTAGATAGAATAAACCTAATATCAAATGTTATAACATAATAAAAGAAATGATATAACATCATTGTTTTAC
>CAZPAE010000239.1:0-5104 GCA_964584455.1 uncultured Thioalkalispiraceae bacterium | reverse complement strand
CCTTAGCTCGTCTTGATAGCTTGGCACCCACTCGGCGGGCAATATCACGATAAATCTGTGCAATGCGACCATCGGGCTCCGCCACCACAGAAGGCTTACCACTATCGGTTGATTCACGAATACTGATATCCAATGGCAAGGCACCGAGCATATCCACATCATACTGATCGGCCATACTTTGACCACCGCCTTGACCAAAAATATGTTCTTCATGGCCACATTTAGAACAAATATGGATACTCATGTTTTCGATGATACCTAATACGGGTACTTCGACCTTCTCAAACATCTTCAAGCCTTTGCGCGCATCTAATAAGGCAATGTCCTGTGGGGTGGTGACAATCACCGCACCAGTCACGGGTACTTTCTGCGCCAGGGTTAACTGGGTGTCACCGGTACCCGGTGGTAAATCGATGATCAAATAATCAACGTCTTTCCACTGAGTATCATTGAGTAATTGTTCTAAGGCTTGTGTCACCATAGGGCCACGCCAGATCATCGGGGTTTCTTCATCGATTAAGAAACCAATCGACATGGCTTGTAGATCGTAGTTGGTTAATGGCTCCAAGGTTTTGCCATCTTTTGAGTCAGGCTGTTGTTGGACTCCCAACATCCGTGGCTGACTAGGACCATAGATATCCGCATCTAAGATACCTACGGTGGCACCTTCAGCCGATAAGGCCAAGGCTAAGTTCACTGAAGTGGTGGATTTACCTACACCACCTTTGCCCGAGGCAACGGCAATAATGTTTTTCACACCGGGAATGGCATTGACGCCCTTTTGCACCGCATGAGCATCAATTTTGTGGCTGATGTTGATAGTAATATCGCCCACGCCTTCGGCACTGCTGATGACCTCTTTGAGCTTGCCACTCAATTCATCACGATAACCATCCGAAGGAAAACCCAAAACAACATCAACGGTCACTTTGTCGCCGTCAATTTTGATGTCTTTTATGCTTTTGCTACTGACTAGATCAGATTCAATATAGGGATCGATATAGGTTTTGAGTTTCTCTTCGACCGTTTGTTGAGTGACAGCTGCCATGTCATTCTCCTGTTTTCGCTTTAATAATCGGCACTTAGGTAAATCAGCTCTTGCTTGCCAAAAACTAATTCACGTAAAAACCTTATGGCTAAATACCTGAGTAATTTTCTAAGGTACGCGATTCTACACAAATTATTCAGAAATTTCTAATATGCTCTGAGATTGGCGGAAAATCCGTTCGCTAGCTTAACAAGGCCAGACCTGATAGTGTATGCGCGCTTTGAGTTCCAGTGAAAGTCTATATCCATGCAAAATCAATCAAGACACATTCTGGTCACCAGTGCCCTACCTTATGCTAATGGCCCCATCCATTTAGGCCACCTCGTCGAACACATTCAGACCGATATATGGGTCCGATACTTAAAAATGCAAGGCCACCATTGTACCTATGTTTGTGCTGATGATGCGCATGGTACCCCTATTATGCTCAATGCCCAAAAACAAGGCATTAGCCCAGAACAGTTAATCGCCCAAATCGACCAAGAACATCGGGCAGACTTCGCTGACTTTAATATTGGTTTTGATAATTACCATTCCACTCATTCGCCAGAAAACCGCGAATTATCTGAATTGATTTATACCCGTAATCGCGATGCTGGGCATATCCATACCAAAGTGATACAACAATTCTACGATCCGGACAAAGATATGTTTTTGCCGGATCGGTTTATTAAAGGCGAATGCCCCAAATGTGGTGCCGCCGATCAATATGGCGATAATTGTGAGGTTTGTGGTACTACCTACTCACCGACGGATCTTAAAAACCCCTACTCGGTTCTTTCCGGTGCCAAACCCACCTTAAAGGATACTGAGCACTACTTTTTTGACCTCGCTACCTTTGAGCCCATGCTAAAAACGTGGACCCAAAGTGGTACGCTGCAATCGGGTATCGCCAATAAATTAAATGAGTGGTTTGAATCAGGTTTACAGGCCTGGGATATCTCACGCGATGCGCCTTATTTTGGTTTTGAAATCCCCGATGCACCGGGTAAGTATTTTTATGTCTGGTTAGATGCGCCCATTGGTTACATGGCCAGCTTTAAAAACCTGTGTGCCAAGCGCAACGATCTCGACTTCGATGCCTATTGGTCAAAGGACAGTGATAAAGAGCTTTATCATTTTATTGGGAAAGATATCGCTTATTTTCATACCTTATTCTGGCCGGCCGTTTTATCCGGTGCTAACTTCCGTACCCCCAGCGCAGTGTTTTGCCATGGCTTCTTAACGGTTGATGGTAAGAAGATGTCTAAATCGCGGGGAACCTTCATTAAAGCCCGCACCTATTTAGATCATCTTAACCCTGAGTACTTGCGTTATTACTTTGCTGCAAAACTAGGTAATGGTATCGACGATTTAGATCTTAACTTAGATGACTTTACCCAACGGGTTAATTCAGACTTGGTAGGTAAGGTTGTCAATATCGCCAGCCGCTGTGCCGGTTTTATTAAGAAAAAGTTTGAGGGTCGCTTAGCAGCGCAGTGTAGTGAGCCTGAGCTGTATCAACAGTTCGTGGATGCCGGTGCAGACATTGGCAATAGTTACGAGCAACGCGAATATTCACAAGCGATTCGCAAAATTATGGCGCTGGCTGATTTAGCGAATCAGTATATTGATAATGAAAAACCCTGGGTCAAGATAAAACAAGCTGGTAGTGAAGCGGAAGTGCATAACGCCTGCAGAGTCGGTATTAATCTTTTCCGGGTATTAATTTGCTACTTAAAGCCGGTTTTGCCGACCCTGGCACAACAGACAGAATCTTTTTTAAACATTGACCCTTTACACTGGAACAGTGTCAACGCCCCGCTGGTCGATCACGCGATTAACCCATTCAAACCCTTAATAACACGTATTGAAACTGAAAAGGTAGATGCGATGATAAACGATTCAAAAGAAGCATTGGCCGATACCTCTCAAAGCCAAGTACCACCCACCGAGCAAAAGCAAATTTTGTTGGACCAAATTGAGTTTGATGACTTCGCCAAGGTTGATTTACGTATCGCTCGTATTGTCAAAGCCGAACATGTGGAAGGGGCAGATAAACTATTACAACTTACCTTGGATATTGGTAACGAAACGCGCAACGTGTTTGCCGGTATTAAAAGCGCTTATCAACCCGAACAACTCGAAGGCAAATTAACGGTGATGGTGGCCAACCTCAAACCACGCAAAATGCGCTTTGGTATTTCCGAGGGCATGGTATTGGCCGCTGGCCCTGGCGGAGAAGAGTTATGGATTCTATCGCCGGATGACGGTGCCCAACCGGGTATGCGGGTCAAATAAAACGCACATAAACCCTAAGATATTTCCTTGCCAAACCGACATTTCAGATAAGGGATAGCATCGCGTATACTACATGCTGTCCCTTATTTTGTGCCTAATTTAGGCTTACCCGTACGAATTACCCGTTGTAACTAAGCGCTAAGGCCCTTACGCTATATATATGTTGAAAGAATATGCCCTCATACTGTTAGGGACCGTGTTGGTCAATAATTTTGTGTTGGTGAAGTTTTTGGGTTTGTGCCCTTTTATGGGCGTATCACGCAAACTGGAAACCGCCACTGGCATGGCACTGGCCACCACCTTTGTACTGACCTTATCCTCGGTCTTCAGTTATTTGATCGATACTTACCTACTCAGCCCCTATGGATTAATTTATCTACGCACCATCGCATTTATCTTAACCATTGCGGCGGTTGTGCAATTGACCGAGATCATTGTGCATAAAACCAGTCCCTTGTTATATCAGGTCTTGGGGATCTTTCTTCCACTGATTACCACCAACTGTGCAGTTTTGGGTGTGGCACTGCTGAACGTACAAAAACAACACGGCTTCATTGAATCATTCCTTTATGGCTTTGGTGCCTCATTGGGTTTTTCTCTGGTCCTAATATTGTTTGCCGCCATGCGAGAACGCATTAACGTCGCCGATGTCCCGGCACCCTTCAAAGGTGCTTCCATTGCATTAATTACAGCAGGTTTAATGTCCATGGCCTTTATGGGATTCACTGGCCTGGTTAAGTTGTAATGCTCGCTGCTATTCTTGTGTTAACCGGGCTTGCCGTTGTGTTCGGCTTATTGATTGGCTTTGTGGCGATTCGCTTCAAAGTAGAAGGCGATCCGGTTGTGGATCAAATCGATGCTATCTTACCGCAAACCCAATGTGGCCAATGTACTTACCCCGGTTGTCGACCTTATGCACAAGCCATTGCTAATGGCGAAGCGGATATTAATCAGTGCCCTCCTGGCGGTGAACAAGTCATTATTGCTTTAGCAGATCTCCTGGATCGTGAGCCCAAACCACTGAGCGAAGAACATGGTACGGAAAAAGAACAACAAACGGTTGTGGTGATTGATGAGCAAGTTTGTATTGGCTGCACGTTATGTATTCAAGCCTGCCCTGTGGATGCGATTCTAGGGGCAGCGAAACAAATGCACACGGTGATTAAAGAAGAATGTACCGGCTGTGACTTGTGTATTCCACCTTGTCCGGTGGACTGCATCCATGTGGTGCCTATTGAAGAAACATTGGCAACCTGGACATGGCCTTACCCTGAGCCGGAAAAAGAGACAGATGATGCGTAAGCTATGGTCATTCAAAGGTGGATTAAAGCTCGATGGACACAAAGCCATGTCCATGCACTCCCCTATTGCCCAAGCACCTATACCGGCACAACTCATCTTGCCATTACACCAGCATATTGGTGAAGCAGCTTATCCTATTGTCGAAGTGGGTGACCGGGTATTAACTGGTCAAATGATTGGACAAGCCGAAGGTTTTGTCAGCGCCCCGGTGCATGCTTCAAGCTCTGGCACTGTGGTAGCTATTGAAGAAAGGCCCATTGCTCACCCCTCGGGGATTAGCGACCTGTGTATTGTCATTGATACCGATGGGAAAGATGAATGGATAGCTACACCCTCACACAAAGATACTTACAAACGCATGGACCCGTCCGGATTACGTAACCTGATTCGGGATGCCGGTATTGTCGGCTTAGGGGGCGCCGGTTTTCCTACCTTTATTAAACTCAACCCCGGTAGCAGTAAGAGTATCAGTAC
>CAZPAE010000238.1:0-5105 GCA_964584455.1 uncultured Thioalkalispiraceae bacterium | reverse complement strand
AGCCCTTATGGCACCGCCATGATGGCATTATTTATTTTAGTTTTAACCATCGTCTCTATGGGCGTGTTTGAGCGCAAAGCCTTTTGTCGTTATTTTTGTCCGGTAGGGAGAACAGTGGGCGCGTATGCACAATTAGCGCCTATTGAACTCAGGCCGATTGAGCAAACCACCTGTGATCAGTGCAAAACATTAGATTGCTATTATGGTAATGAACAAGTTGAACCCTGCCCAACCCATTTAGTCATGGGGCGGTTAACCCAAAATACCTACTGTACTTCGTGTGGTGCCTGTGTTTTGAGTTGCCCGCACGATAATATCAATTGGCGATTGCGCACAATGGCCAGTGAAGCTATGAACAGTGCGAGACCCCATTGGGATGAAGCATGGTTTATGTTGGCGTTAATGTCGTTGACCAGCTTTCATGGTGTGACCATGATGTCGTTTTGGGAAACCGGCGTGAGTCGTGTTGCTCAGTTTATTGGTGATAGCGGTCAGCTACTGGTCACGTTTTCCTTAGGTCTGGCGCTGTTTATGTTTGTGCCAATTTTAGTGTATGCGGCAATGGTGTGGTTAAGCGCACGGATGAGTAAAATCGATATGCCATATCGCCGTTTATTTGCCGGGCTGTCTTTTGTGAGTATTCCATTAGCCTTTAGTTATCACATTGCACATAACTTAAATCACCTCATTAATGAGGCCAGTGGTATCGGGGCGATTATGCTCAATCCTTTGGGGATTGATACGTTACCGTTATCTATGGCGGAAATGCATGAAAAGCATATGAATGGTTTACTGCCGGCCGATGTATTGTATGGACTACAAGCCTTTATAATGGGGCTAGGTGTATGGTTTGCGATCCAGATATTGCAACGTCGGTGGCAGTCTTTTTTTCTTCATAGCAGTGAAAATAAACTGCATCGTCATCGCATTGGCTTATTACCTGTTTTGATATTTATCGTAGCGATGGCCGGTTTTAATATGTGGCTGTTAATGGAGCCCATGGTGATGCGTGTTTAGTTTACTAGGTTAATCGAGAAGCTAATATGGATCGACGACAATTCTTAATGCGTGGTGTTAAAAATGTCACCGAGACCGTTGTTGAGGTGGCAGAGCAACGGATTAAAAAACAGGTATCTTGGATTCGACCTCCATTTGCAGTACCCGAATTCGAATTTGTTTTGCAATGTGATCGCTGTGGTGAATGTATAGCAGCCTGTCCTTATCAAGTTATTTTTCCTTTACCTATGAAAAAAGGCGCACAAGTTGCTGCAACCCCAGCCATGGATATTTTAAATAAAGCCTGCCATTTATGCGAACAATGGCCTTGTGTGAATGCTTGTACACCCCATGCCTTAATGATACCTGATACCGATAGTGAGTCTGGTGACGTACCCCATGAGCTACCATTACCAAAGATGGCCATCGCCTTTGTGAATACAACGCATTGTTTACCTTATCAAGGACCGGAGTGTGGTGCCTGTGCTGCGAGTTGTCCGATACCCCAGACGCTGTGTTGGGATAAGGAGCAGCCGCATATTGTGGCTGAAACCTGTGTGGGCTGTGGTTTGTGTCGAGAAGCTTGTATTGCTAACCCGAAAGCGATAGAAATTCGACTAATGGAATCATAACAAACGGTTCTATAATTATTTTGTTTAGTGTTGTCGAGTATCGGGTTTACACCGGGATCGCATTTGATGCTATATCATATGAGGTGAATTTTCTATCTAACAAACCATATTTTTGGGTTTGTTCACGCCAGGGTGCAATATGGGGCGCATGAAGATGTTTTTCCAAGCTTTCTCTGTTTGGCCATAGTTCTGAGAATCTTATCAATCCTTTATCAAAGGGATCTTCAGCAACGTTGTAAGCAATACAGCCATCATTGTTATATGTTGCGCGGACCAGCTGATGTAAATGTGGCAATATTTTTTCGATATTCTCAGGTGGAAACCGTAGTGTTCCAAATACAGCAACGCTAGCTTTCATTAGGGTTATTTTCCTTTGAGTTGTGGTTTTTTCTAAAGCTCAAACACCGAGCCTATTTTGGTATAACCGATTTTCTCATAGTAAGCATCTTCGTCAGATAAGGCATAAACTGTTTTGTCAGGAAAGTCTGTTTTGTATCGGGCCAGTAATGAACGGCCAACGTGTTGGTTGCGCCATTGGGGTAGCACATACAGTTCACTCACATAAATAGCCAGACCGAGATCATCAAAAGCACGTACATAGCCGCAGAATTCATCGTTCTGGTGACAAACATAGGTGATGCTTTGTTGTAGTGCTTTTCGGTAAAGCTCAATCGCGTCTTCCTTAGTGAAAATAGCCCAGTTAGGGTCTTGTTTGATGGCATCAAGTATGGCCGTTTCATGTTCTGGGGTGTATGGGGATATATTCATGGCTGAGTATCGACTTTTGATGGGGTGAATAGCATGTTGATGAACGCTTGGCGACCGGTCTTGGATAAGTTACGGTACGTGTTGAAGGTGACATGCTGGTCCATGTTGCTAAGGTTAAATGTAATGCCCCAAAGTGGTTGGGTGCTGGTGGGGAGCATGGCGTAGCGTACATCACCGAGCACATCGGGCTTATCTGGATGTTGGGCAACAAAGCCATCAGAGAAGAAAGTGAAGCGTTGGATATCAGTATACAATATTGATTGTTCGCTTAGTTGCGGTAAGTCACGCTTGAGATCAAAGGCTTGTATCTTGCCACCACTGAAAACATGATTATTCCCCAGCAAACCTACTCGCACAGCATCAACGTAATACATGCCTTTTGTTTCATACACGGAGCGCCATAATACTAAATTACCTAAGGTGGGTTTTACCACCAAGCGTTCGGCAATATGGCCACGTTGCTGTGCTTGGGATTGAGCCAGTGATGTGGCGCGCTCATGCTGAATGACACCTAGTAATAGATAGACGGCAACAAACCCGATACCGATACGAGCAGCCAAAGGTTGGTGCTTCACTGCTGCAAAGGTGATGGCTACGATCAGTGCTAAAGAGAACAGGGGATCGAAAATAGCGATAATACTCCAAGCCAGACGATCATCACTAAAAGGCCATAATAAGTGCGTGCCGTAGCTGGTGCAGGCATCGAGAAAACCGGCTGTGGCGTAGCTCACGAGCGCATAAAAATAAATCTGTTTAAATGCTAAGCGGGTTCTTAATAATGGCCAAAGTAATAACGAGGCTAATAGCGCACCGAACGGAATAAACACCAGCGAATGACTAAAGTGGCGGTGATACTCTAAAAACAACAGGGGATCATTATTGGAGCGAATCAGTGCATCGGCATCAGCCAGTAATGGCGCACAAAAGCCTACTAATAAAGCTAGGCGAGTTTGTTCTGGTTTTGCTGCGGCTTGGGCCATTGTGGCGCCAAGTAAGCCTTGGGTAACGATATCCATAGCGCGTATTTTGTTATTAAAACAGTATTATGCACAATAGCCAGTGCTATCGGCTAGCCAATATTAAATGGGTAAACGCGTGGTTAGTTATTTTTCGGCTGGGTATGTTGATAAATGTTGCGAATACCCAGCTCCATTTTTTGCCGCGCGGAGGAGTTGGCCGAATGGACTTTGATAACCGGTGGTGTGAACCCACTGGTGATGACCGCTTCTTCTATCCATAACACCACATCGTAGCCAGTACCATGCTCATCATCACCTAGATCGTGATCTAAACTGATCTCCACCACCTCACCGGTTTTGAGCAGTTCAATGGCTTCCTCGGGCCAATATACTCGCACCCAACCTTCCGGGGTGTCACGTTCGTCGTCTAAGTAAACTTTCATGGGCTAATATCTATTTGGCATTCTTGCACCAAATGCAACATAGAATATTGTTAATGGCCAAGCAAATAATAAAAAGATAAACCATTTGCGCTGTTGATTTTTGTAACTCTTCCTTAGTGAAATAGCCCAAGTAGCTAATGTTCCTAGTATTGCATAGGCGAAGAGTGCTAGCTCAATAAAACCCATTTCTTCAATGTTTAGTTCATTGTCTGTTAGCCGAACATCTCCGGTATTGCTTAAAAGTATGAAATATCCCAGTAATCCAAAAAGAATTACACCTGAGGAGATACCTACTAGTTTGTATTTTTTCATTGTAATTAGCGCGTTGAGTTCTTCGTTTAAGAGTATCAGCGTAGATAAGTTATTTTAAATCTGTCTATTTTTCATGATTTACTATAACTGTTATATTGCGTTACTGTGTAATACTCTATCAACCAAATAAGGCGAGCAATTCGCTGGCGTTTTGTCGGTGGTTGCCTTTGCAGCTAATGAAGCGGCGGACTTTAAAGCGTTTGATGTTGTCGGCGGTTTGGTAGGCGCGGCGGGTGAAGTGGGTATTGTGATTGGAAATTAATACCGGTACGCCGTTGGCACGAGTATCTTGGGCTAGTTCGGCGAGGGTGTCTTGTGCCGCCATATCGAATCCACCGGCGCTATAGCTGGTGAAGTTAGAGGATTTTGATAACGGGACATACGGTGGATCACAGTAAATCACATCCCCCGATTTTACTTGGGCAAAGACGTGGGTGAAGTCCAGCTGAATAAACTCAGCCCGTTGGGCTTTTTCATAGAATGCGTGCATTTCATCAGCCGGAAAGTAAGGATGTTTATAGCGGCCGAAGGGCACATTAAACCCACCGCGTGCATTGTAGCGACATAGGCCGTTATAGCCATGGCGATTGAGATAAACAAATAACGCCGCTTTGCGTTGCGGATCACGGGTTTTATTAAACTCAATCCGACGACGGTAGTAATAGTCTTCTTGATTAGTATTAGTGCGGAATAAGCGTTGGCATTGGCTAATAAAATCGCCGCCGTGTTGTTTTAAGATGTTATATAGGGAAATTAAGTCGGCATTACTGTCGGCTAATAAATAAGATGGGTAATCCGTATTTAAAAACACTGCACCGGAACCGGCAAACGGTTCTACTAAACGCTCACCGGTGGGCAACATGCTGCGGATGTGGTCTATGATCCGATATTTATTACCAGCCCATTTTAAGAACGGGCGTGTGTTCAGTACTGTGTTGGCCATGAGCTTAGGTTAAGTCCTTTATAAACACTTTTGATTGGCGTTGATAGTTATA
>CAZPAE010000237.1:0-5129 GCA_964584455.1 uncultured Thioalkalispiraceae bacterium | reverse complement strand
CCACGGGCTTCGTGGTAAATGTTCAGTGCTAAACAGAATAATGCTTGTCGTGTTTGGCTCAATTGAATTTTTTGCTGAGCAATAATGGCAACACTCACTGAAACAATAACAAGTATCGACGATACAATAATGCGTTCACGTTTGGTTGTATACCACCAAAAGCGCGTGTGTACCCACCAGCCATGTAATGTGGTATGGCGGACAAAATACCAGAACTGTTTTAATCTTCGTGTCACATTTAACCTATGTATTTTGTATTGTATTTTTATTTTAGCGCGTTTATGTTATTTCAGTTTATTATCAATTAGTGATTTATGCGGTACGTTGATCCCCAGCAAAGATAGTTTGGCGAATAATCCGCTATATTTTTATGCTGTATTATGTTCCGTTATGGCTTTATTGATACAGCATTTGTCCAAGTTTGGTGCGTTAAAGATAAAAGCCTGAATAGAAGTGAATTATTTTTAACCATATTAAATCAGTGAGACTACTTTTAATCCTTTTATTGAACCATAACTTTAATTTTGCATTTACATATCTAATATGCGATACGTTATAACTGCATAATTTCTATATTGTTTTTGCAAAACAGACTAAAAGCATGATTTAATTAATGCATATGGAAGTTAGTGTGTTGTTTAGATAAATGCGGTTATGTATAGCGATTTTTTTTATACCCCTAATAATCATTTAACTGGCTGATTTTTCAAGTAAAAACACATTGTGATGGACTTGACACTTAATCGAGCTATCACCTAGACTCACTGTGCCGTTGTGACTAATTTGTTGCACAACAATATTGTTATTGCAGTGACTGCAAAACTGTTTCTAACAGGAAGTTGGAATTAAAAATAAAAAAATGAAACACGAGACCTTGGACAAGTCTTAAACTTGGAGACAGACGCGACATGCTAGAGAATTACCTGCCGGTACTTATCTTTTTGATCGTCGGCGGTGTTGTTGGTGCAGTAATGATCATTGCTGGTTTTGTATTGGCACCGCATAAACCTGACGACGAAAAACTTTCTCCTTATGAATGTGGCTTCGAAGCATTTGAAGACTCGCGCATGAAGTTTGATGTCCGTTATTATCTGGTCGCGATACTATTTATATTATTCGATTTAGAAATTGCCTTTTTGTTCCCCTGGGCGGTTGTATTAGATGAGATTGGTCTATTTGGCTTTTGGGCTATGGTGATCTTTCTCGGCATACTCGTCGTTGGCTTTATCTACGAATGGAAAAAAGGAGCGTTGGAATGGGAATAGAAGGCGTATTGCCTAAAGGTTATGCCACGACAACACTCGATGGTTTAATCAATTGGGCACGAACCGGTTCAATGTGGCCGATGACATTTGGTCTGGCTTGTTGTGCAGTTGAAATGATGCATGCTGCTGCTGCACGTTATGATATAGATCGCTTAGGTATGATTTTTAGGCCCAGCCCACGACAATCTGATGTGATGATTGTTGCCGGTACACTGGTTAATAAAATGGCGCCAGCATTACGTAAGGTTTATGACCAAATGGCAGAGCCGCGTTGGGTGATCTCCATGGGGTCTTGTGCCAATGGTGGTGGCTATTATCATTATTCTTATTCTGTCGTACGCGGTTGTGATCGCGTTGTCCCTGTTGATGTTTATGTTCCCGGTTGTCCACCTACTGCAGAAGCATTAGTCTATGGCATTATGCAGTTGCATAATAAAATTCGGCGCACCAATACCATTGCGCGTTAACCGCCATTTATTACATTACTTAACTTATGTCAGATTATTACAATAAATTAGCAAATCGACTGCGTGAGCGTTTAGGTGATCGACTTTCTAATTGTTATGTAGAGTATGGTGAGTTGACCATCATCATTGACTCGGATTGTGTTTTATCCATTACTGAAATGTTATCGCACGATCCGGAGTTCTCGTTTGATGAATGTGTCGATATCTGTGGTGTCGATTATGCCTCGTATGGTAATGGTGATTGGGAAGGGCCACGTTTTTCCGTAGTTTACCATTTATTATCAACTACTAAAAATCATCGTTTACGTTTAAAAGTCTTTTTAAATGATGAACCACCCATTGTGGATTCAGTTGTTCAGATATGGTCTTCTGCCAATTGGTTTGAACGCGAAGCCTTTGACTTGTACGGTATTGTATTCGATGGCCACCCAGATTTAAGACGTATCCTGACCGATTACGGTTTTGTTGGACATCCATTCCGTAAAGATTTTCCACTCATCGGGCAGGTCGAAATGCGGTATGACCCTGAACAACGACGTGTTATTTATGAACCGGTGAGTATTGATCCTCGTATCAACCAGCCCCGAGTCATTCGTGATGACCATCGTTATGCTGAACGCGCGAGTGAAAGCGAGGAGGGTAAAACCAATGCCTGAGATTCGAAATTACACGCTTAACTTTGGTCCACAACATCCAGCAGCGCATGGCGTATTACGTTTAGTACTAGAAATGGATGGTGAAGTCATTGAGCGGGCAGATCCGCATGTGGGCTTATTACATCGGGCCACAGAAAAATTAGCGGAAAGCAAACCCTATAATCAAAGCATTGGTTATATGGATCGACTCGACTATGTTTCCATGATGTGTAATGAGCATGCTTATGTTTTAGCATTAGAAAAAATGCTCGGCATCAGTGCGCCAGAGCGGGCTCAATATATTCGCGTCATGTTCGATGAAATTACCCGTTTATTAAATCATTTAATGTGGTTGGGTACTCACGCGCTAGATGTGGGTGCCATGACCATGTTTTTATATTGCTTTCGTGAGCGTGAAGAGTTAATGGATATGTATGAGGCGGTATCCGGTGCTAGGATGCATGCCACTTACTATCGTCCCGGTGGTGTTTATCGCGATTTACCACGGGCAATGCCGCAATACAAATACTCTAAATACAAGTCAAAAGCAGAAGTGGATCAACTGAACGAAGCACGTTCCGGATCGCTGTTAGACTTTATTGAAGATTTTGCCAATCGCTTTCCTGATCGGGTTGATGAGTATGAAACCTTATTAACCGATAATCGTATTTGGAAACAACGTACAGTGGGTATTGGTGTCATCACACCAGAGCGTGCCCGGCAACTGGGTTTTACCGGTCCCATGTTACGTGGCTCAGGTATTGAATGGGATTTACGTAAAAAGCAGCCCTATGAAGTTTATGATCGAATGGATTTTGATATCCCGATCGGTGTTGAAGGGGACTGTTATGATCGTTATTTAGTACGGGTTGAGGAAATGCGTCAATCCACTCGAATTATCAAACAATGTATAGCATGGCTACGGACTAATTCTGGTCCAGTAATGTTAGAAGACCATAAGCTAGCACCGCCTAAGCGTGAAGAGATGAAAGGCGATATGGAATCACTCATTCATCACTTTAAGCTGTTTAGTGAAGGTTATACCTTACCTGCGGGTGAAGTGTACTCCGCGATAGAACATCCGAAAGGTGAGTTTGGTATTTATCTTGTTTCCGATGGTGCCAATAAGCCTTATCGCTTGAAAATACGTGCACCGGGTTTCCCGCACTTAGCTGCTATGAACGAAATGGCAGAAGGGCATATGTTGGCGGATGTGGTTGCCATTATCGGTACGATGGATATTGTATTTGGAGAAATTGATCGATGATTTTTGCGCAACGCAAACGTGACGAGGACAAAATTAGCCTTATTAATGATCAATCAAAAGCTGAGATCGATCAGTGGGTGGCCAAATATCCAGAAGAACAAAAACAATCAGCGGTGATGTCTGCATTACGCATTGTGCAAGATCAAAATGCAGGTTACCTTACTGATGACTTGATTGAAGCGGTGGCGGCATATTTAGAAATGCCAGCGATTGCGGTTTATGAAGTGGCAACATTTTATTCAATGTATGAAATGAAGCCGGTGGGTAAACATAAAATTTGTGTTTGTACCAATATATCTTGCATGTTGTGCGGTTCTGATAAAGTGGTAGCACATTTAGAGAAAAAGCTCGGCATTAAGCTCGGTGAAACCACGGAAGACGGCAAGTTTACGTTAAAAGAAGTTGAGTGTTTAGGTGCATGTGTCAATGCACCGATGCTACAACTGGGTCGTGAGTATCATGAAAAACTCACAGTAGAAAAACTAGATCAGTTGATCGATAGTCTGGACTAACAATGAACGCACAGGTTTGTTTTCGCACATTAGAATTTGATCAGCCATGGACGCTTGAGAATTATCGCAAGGTCGGTGGTTATTCTGTGTGGGAAAAAATTGTTAAACAAAAGACACCACCAGAACAAATTATTGAAGAGTTAAAAACCTCGGCTTTACGTGGTCGAGGTGGTGCTGGTTTCCCAACAGGTTTGAAGTGGAGCTTTATGCCACGCCAAGCGCCTGGTCAAAAATATATTGTCTGTAATTCAGATGAAGGTGAGCCGGGGACTTGTAAAGATCGCGATATTTTACGTTATAACCCACATCAACTTATTGAAGGCATGGCGATTGCCGGTTATGTCATTGGCGCCACAGCCGGTTACAACTATATTCGTGGTGAGTTTTGGGAACCGTTTGAACGTTTCGAAGGTGCACTAGAAGAAGCTTATAAAGCCGGTCTTTTAGGTAAAGGTGTACTGGGTAGTGATATTGATTTTGATCTATACACACATTTAGGTGCCGGTGCTTATATTTGTGGTGAAGAAACGGCATTGCTTGAATCGCTAGAAGGTAAAAAAGGCCAACCGCGCTTTAAACCGCCTTTCCCAGCTGGTTATGGTTTGTATGGTAAGCCAACAACCATCAATAACACGGAAAGCTTAGCTTCGGTGCCGGTTATTTTAGAAAAAGGTGGCCAGTGGTTTTTAGAACAGGGTAAGCCAAACAATGGTGGCACAAAAATATTTTGTGTGTCTGGCCATGTAAACAATCCTGGTAATTTTGAAGTGCCGCTAGGAACACCGTTTAAAGATTTATTAGCCATGGCCGGTGGTATTCGTGAAGGTCATGAGTTTAAAGCACTGATTCCAGGTGGTTCGTCTGTGCCAGTTTTACCGGCAGAAATCGCCATGGACATGGATATGGATTATGACTCCATTGCCAAAGCTGGCAGCATGTTAGGTGCTGGTTCAGTGATTGTCATGGACGATAGCACTTGTATG
>CAZPAE010000236.1:2930-5131 GCA_964584455.1 uncultured Thioalkalispiraceae bacterium | reverse complement strand
TAGCATATCAATTTCCATCGACTTACGTGAAATCCAGTAAAGCCAATCGAAAATGGGTGAAGCTGATCTCCGGTACTGTTGCCAATCTGATTGTATACCTGAAAGTTTATCGATTAATCCATGCTCATCTTTTACTTTGTGTTCAACAACATGCATCCATAAATTTTCTGATATGTTAGCTGTGTGTAATGCTTGCTTATAAAATTGACCATTTATTAATAACTCATCCAGCAGCAGAGCCAGGAATGGGGTAGCGGGAACGAGTAAAAAAAGTATTATTTTTTCGATTGTATAGCTATTGAGCCAGGCTGTAATGAAAATTAAAGCCATAGTCACAATTAGTATAAATACTAACAACCGTTGGTATTTCCGTCTTAATTCAAATTCCCACTTAAAGGTAGATAGTTGGCAAATTATTATCGCAGCATGGTAAGGAAGTACATCTATGTGTTCTGGCCACCAAGCAGAAAGATTTTCCATGTCACTAGGTCGCTTAGCTTTATAGTTATCAGCGTATTTTTTGATAAGACTGGGAGTCAATGAAAGAAAATTCGGCTTTATTCCAAGACCTAGGACTGAATTATCGTGAAATTGTTGTGCTAGGCTACCCCTCTTCTGCCATAATTCTAGACCGAATGTTTTACCAAAAACCTGGAGTAGAAGGGTCAACAATAAAATCGAAATCATAATGACTTCAAGATTATGTTGTACTACGTACGTAAATAGTGCTGAACGTGACGTGACGACAATTTGTAATACCGCAAGAACAAGCGTGAACATCCAGATTATGGATTTCCATCTTTTTGCATTTGAGTATGCCCATCTGAAAGCGCACGCATATTCGACTGCTGATTCTGACCGTTGATTTTGTACAATCTTATTTTTCACAATAACTATTATCCATATTTAGGAAAATTATCACCAAACACCAATCGCCATGTGCTAATAGAATTTCTGCTATTTCCATTTGATTCGTCTGTTAGAGCAGATAAGGCGCGGCTTGCATCTTGTACGACACGATCATGTATTTTCAGTCGATCTACGAATTCAAGTTTATTAATGTCCCCCTCAATTCCTTTAGGATCAGGAATACTTCCCATCACTTTGTCCCTGATATAGTGTAATGCAGCGGTAAAATGATAGGGGAGCCCATAATCAATACGCTGAATCTCATTGAAATAACCAAGTGCTAGGCATTCAAGCATATATGATGGAATCGAAGGCATAGTTGGGCGTCTGTTCCAATATTTTATTAATCGAACTACATCAAGAACAACACCGCCATGAAATCTGTTCAGATTCATTATAAAGTTCTGCTCTATCCTTGGGTCAGTCTTCATCCAGTTGCCGTCTCCATCTGGGATAAGGTAGTAACAACGACCTGTAATCATTTCTTCGCTAGTATAAAAGCAAGGAACAATATCGAAGTTCCAGTCATAACTCTTCAATTTCAGCGTTGCGGCCTGTAAAGTCCGTTTTATATCGGCTTGTTGATATTGCGGGACCAAACCTAACTCTTTGACAAATTTATTTATTATTTTTCGTGAGTTAAGTACGCTGTTTGATGCAAATAAATCAAGACGGGAACCGGGAGTTGTATAGATTTGATATCTGTTATTACCTTGTAACATTGGGGCATATGTACATCCCTGTGCATGGAGGCCGATCATCAAATCTATATCGTCCACTGTAACGATCTTCGTTTTTCTGGCGAACGAGCCAAACTCAAGGTCAAATTCATCCCAAAGGAAAGGAAAATCATCTATTTTGATCGCAATAGATCTTATTTGGCCTTTTAGCCAGTTACTGCTTGATTTTGCATACTCTGTTTGTTTTTGATCTAACCTAACATGTGCAGTTAAAAAATGGTTGAATGCAGAGTTTACAGTCATGAAAGTTTTCGGTTCCTTTATTCCAAATGTTACAGTCATCGACATTTCCTCAATTCTCGTTCACTGAATCAGATAAACCGGTGATCAAAAAAAATCAACCGATTCTGTAATAAGAGTATTCGACTCCACCGGAATCTGATACATCTTCGCGCCGCAACAAGAAACCGTTTTGCCACAATTGTTTGAATTTCGTGCTTGCGTTCGCAATGGTCATATCAGGGATCTTGGCTGCAAATTCGGCAGCTCGGGTACGTGGCCTTTCCAATGCGAACTCAAAAGCAGAAGAGGTACCTTTACTTGGGGCCATCA
>CAZPAE010000236.1:0-2907 GCA_964584455.1 uncultured Thioalkalispiraceae bacterium | reverse complement strand
CATTGTTCCAGACCATCAAGGGCTGGTTCTTTCTCTCCGCTGCCGCTTCCCAATTCTCTTGCATATCAGCATCGTTCAAATCAACAAAACAAAATCCCTTGCTACCTCGGTAGCGTCGCGCAATCTCTACAACTGTCTCGGATGCAAACGATATATCGACTCTTTTTACATCCTCTAAGCTGATTTTAAATACCATTACGCCTGGATGCTTTTCTACATACTCGATTAACTGCTGGTAAGTTTGGCGACCTTGAGCCCTACCCCAGCCTTCACCGCTCGGCATATATTCCCTTAGTCTAATCAAGGCATAATTCTCGTTCATTGGCTTAATTGAACCAGAATATGCCTCAGCTGTCAAATTTGAATTTAAAGCAAATGTGGGTGCCCCATATTTGGGGTAAATCATCAGAACAATAGGCGCTTGTATAACCATTCTTGCTCGGATTCAGGAAGACTCGGACTTTAGGCAGCCTAACATCAAGATCAGCTTTGAATTTCAGTGCCTTAGAAGCACTACCTTTCAGGCCGCAACCTCGATCACTTCCTTGGCGAAATATTTCTACCAATAGATCTACGTCCTTAAGGTGCGCCAGGCTTGGAAATTCCTGGGCAAGAGATGGTCGCAAGGTCTCCATTATCCCTTTACCGCTATCGGATACCGCTACCAGAAGCATGTCCCCTCGAGGATATACCTGTAATGCGGCATACCCGTCTAGAGGGGTCTCACTGTGTGAAAAAACATTGTCGATTAACTCGGCAAAAATCGTCCAGGCCGCACCTTCCAATTCTTTAGCATCTGGACGAGTATTACAGGCACGCATCAATGCATCTGTAAGCCTAGTAGGTAGAGATTCGTCCCTGATTTGATGATTGATTTGTGCAATTTCGACCAAATATGGATTGGAGCCCCTATAAGCATCAGCCCCAGATCGAGAAGGTCTGTGTGGCAAGATTTTGATATTCGTGGACAAATGATCAAAAAACCCCATCCTGTTAAGGTAACCCATTGCACCACTTTCGCCTTCTTCGAAGTCAAGAGTAACCATACGGCAGGCAAAATCGAGTTGGTTAACGAGTGACAGAATTCGTACAGCAGCATCGATCATGATCGAACAGCCGATAGGAAAAATGAACTTAATATCATATTCACCTGATTCATGAGGATTACATGATGACAATAGGTCTTTTTCCAGTCTGGAACCGTCGACCCAAGCGCTAGAAAAGATAATGCTACAGCTCATTACCAAATTTTATCGCATATAAGACTACCAGTGCATATCTTTGATAAATGGGTAATGAGAAAGATTAATTTTAACTAATATACTAAATTAGTAGATGAGATAGAGAGTTGCATCGAAATACCGTTGATTTATAGCAGCGCACTAGAACAAGGAAATACTGCAATGATTGATACGAAAAAATTAGCAGAAGAGATTGTCAGTGGAATCCAATATGCTATGCAAGCTCATATTTATAATCCGAAAACTGACAATGATACTTTTAGATTTTGGGATAGAAAAACACCTTACATAATTCATCCAACATGGTGCGCAATGACTCTTTTAACCGAGACAAGTTTAGATGAAGGTATAAGGATAAACGGATATAAAGCGTTACTCTGGCACGATATACTTGAAGATACAAAGATTACTGAGTTACCTGATGAAACACCAGAAAATGTTCAAAGTTATGTGAGAGAAATGACATTCAACAGCTTTTCAGAGGAAAAAGAATCAATATGGGAAAAGGATAAAGTGATTCGTTTATTGAAGCTATATGATAAAACATCTAATCTTCTTGACGGTGTTTGGATGAAAGACGAGAAGTGGAATGGTTATGTGAAATTTACTTCCGAATTATCAAAGGATGTATTAATGAATTACGGTAATTTAAACATCGTGAAAATAGCAAATGCCTTAGCTATTAAACGTTGAAAATTATTGTATATTATTAACATGCAACATTATGCTTTTGCCTATAGCCTCACCTAGTTTAACTGGAACTGCGTTACCTATAAGTCGGCCAAGAGTTCTGAACTCGATCGGATCTTTCTTCTCTACAAATTTGTAACGTCGTGGGAAACTTTGCAGAATTGCAGCCTCTCTAAGTGAGATGGCCCTGCTTTGGCTCGGATGACCAAAACGGCCGTTACCGAAACCATAACACTGTGTCGTGATAGTAGGTGCGGGTTTATCCCATTCCATTCGGCCATAAACACTCACGTAGTTTTTGCCTGAGGTTTCTCTATGACATTTCGCGACGAGATGTTTTGGCCAATCACGCCAAGAGCCGCCAGGTATTGATGCACGTATTCTTTTCATATTTTTATCAGATAAATCTGAAGCGATATGTAGTCTGTCGCGCTTTGCGGATTGTCCGGCACGAATAGGTTGAATACTTTTGATTGCATCACGCACTGTTCGTGTTTTACGTACGGTTTTATCCACGAGTTCGATAGGCCCCAATCGTGAAGCAAGTAAGACCATGCGGGTGCGAGTTTGTGGTACACCATAATCAGTACACTCTACTGGTTTGAACCAGATATGATAATTTTGTGCTGAAAGTTCAGAGACAAAGTCTTCGAATACAGAGTGGCGTGAAACTGTCGGAACGTTTTCCATTGTGACGATATCAGGTTTTACACCAGTTACTAGCCTGGCAAAATGATAAAGCAGTCCCCATTTTTCATCATTCTCGTTGTCGTAACCTTGACGATATTTAGAAAAAGGCTGGCAAGGCGCACAGCCAGCAAGGACTCGAATTGATCCAGGTAAAAAAAGTCGTTTTATTTCGACAGGTGTGACTATCGAAACATCTCGTTCAATAAAACGAGCACCTTCATTATTTGCTTCGTAGGGAAATCTGCAAGCTGGATCAACATCAATCCCTGCGGTTACTTTAATATTC
>CAZPAE010000235.1:2471-5148 GCA_964584455.1 uncultured Thioalkalispiraceae bacterium | reverse complement strand
AATAATAACCGCCTAACGATGATCTCCGATTTTTATTCAAAATGAGATTGACGACGTCATTATCATTTAATAAATCAACAACCTCTCTTAGTATATTATGCGGGGTCTTACCTGCCTCTACGACTAATGCAATTTGTCCTACAAGATGGCTTAATACAATAGCTAAACTTGTCACCAATACAGGTGAACTATCGAAAATGATAATTCTATCTTTGTAGCGGGTAGATAATTCATCGATCAAATTATGCATTTTTTCACTAGCGAGTAGTTCGGTAGATAAAGCACTACGTCTACCAGCTGGTATAAAACGCAGTTCAGGGATATCTGTTTGCAAAATCACTTCGCTGATATCACCTACTGAGCCATCCAATACATCTGTTAAGCCCAGCTGATCCTCTACACCTAATAAGCGTGACATGGTTGGATTAACTAAATCACCATCCATTAATAATACTGTCGTATCTTTCTCTGCCACGATACTAAGTGCCAGGTTAAGAGACATAAACGTTTTTCCCTCGCCAGGCAAACTACTGGTCACCATTAAGGTATTGCCACGAGGTATATTCCCTGCACTACGACCCAATGCATTATTAACTAAAGGCCGTTTAATAACACGTAACTCTTCTGCTACATTGGTTTGCTTAGATTGGGGCGTGACATAACCCATGCTCTCTAAACGATCAAAATCCCAACGAATAATTTTATTTATCGCTGCCTGCAAATTAGGGTTTGTTTGTGTACCAATATTTAAATCAGCAGTAGATTCTGTTTGTTCTATTCGAGCAACTGACTTGCTAGCCTCGTCGGGCTGCTCAGCTTGCTTCATAAGACGTTGTATGGCTTTTTCAATGCTATTCATAGTTCAGAACCTTACATTTGCAAAGATAAAACAACGATGTAACTAACAAACAACAAGCCACCCACTGTAAAGAAAGCAAGCAACTGTAGTTTTCGTCTTGATACCACCGAAGGCAGAGACAGCATTGAAACACTACCTAATACAGGTAAGCCCAACTGTTCTTTAAGCATACGTTGGCTGTAATAAGCCGGTTTAATTTGGGATAACAAGAAAGCCAATCCAACACCCGCACCTACCGCTAAGAAAAATACGGCAGTACTAAACAAAAAACGATTAGGCGAGAAAGGATTGACGGGCACACGAGGTGGTTCAATCACTTTTAATTTAACTTTTTCACCTGTTTGTTCAGCTTGATCGGCAATTTGCGCCGCTTGTCGACGTTTAATTAATTCATCATAGTTTTGCTTATTAATTTCATAATCACGGTTTAACGCTTTAAGCTCAGCTTCTACTTTCGGTAACACTTCGATTTGTTGCTGCAAAGTATTAACACGTTTCTGATACTCATCATGTCGTACTTTCAATGCTGCAATATTAGCTTCAACCCCACCCAGGGTTACCTTAAGCTGTTGATACATTGGGTTAGACTGTTCTGCACTATTCTCATCAGTATTTTCTGTTTGCTCGCGACGCAATGACTCTAGCGCGCTTTTTGCCTCTAATACATCAGGGTGTTCATCGGTGTATCTCAACAACAGTTCATCAAGCCGCTCTTGTAGTGTATTAATACGTTGTTGTAGTGGTGAAATAATCGCTCTACCATCGGTACCGACAACACTTTGCGTTGGATTAATACCATCGATTTGGCGTACTAATTCACGCCGCCGATTTTCTTCTTCGCTAATTTGCAATCGAATCTCATCTAATTGGGTTTGCGACTGCTGTAAACGTTGATAAAAATTTCGACCCTGTTCAGGTAATGTTTCAATATTACCGCGTTTAAACTGACGTAACCGTTCCTCTGCTGCAATCAGCTTTGCTTCATATTCTTTAATTTGCTGATCTAAGAACTTTTGTGCCACATTAGAATCTTCACGCGTATCACCTAATGAGCTTTCAACAAAAATATCCAATAATGACTGAACAATTTTGTAAGCGAGCTCAGGGTTTTTATTTTGCGCTGAAATAAAATAAAGGTTCGGTGGTTGAGGACGCGGTGTACGGTGGGTCCGAGTTGCTTTAATACTAATACTTTTCTCTAAGTTGCTAAATAATGCTTCGCGCTCTACTCGACTTGTAATATTCACATCCAGATCGACTTCGCGAATCACCTTTTCAAGATTAGGTCGACTTAAAATGGCTTTTGACATCATGCCCAATCGTTCGCTGATGTCGATAGAGTCCAATGCAATTCCGCGTAGCATTGGACGCAACACACTATCGGCGTCGACATAGATTTGTGCACTGGATTCATACTGATTGGGCATTTTTGACACCACAACCCAACCAATGGGCGCCAATACCCACGCTACCAGAATAGCGTACCAGCGAAACCGCCATATACCATGCAGGATGGTAAGAAATTTATCGAGTGCTTCTTGCATTACAGAGGTATCGGACTAAAACCAGGACTCTGGAATAAATACAACATCACCCGGCTGTACATAAGCGTTAGCACTCATATCACCCGCATTGGCAAGATCGTCTAAACGAACACGATAATGGACTAACTTGCCATCCACACGACGTGCGACTGTCGAATTATTACCTGCAGCAAACTCATTGAGACCACCGGCAGCAATCACCACATCCAGCAATGTTAAATTTTCTCGAAATGGGATGGTCTGCGGGTTACGCACCTGGCCAACAACACGAATT
>CAZPAE010000235.1:0-2461 GCA_964584455.1 uncultured Thioalkalispiraceae bacterium | reverse complement strand
GCGCGACCAACAAACTGCGTTACGGTAATGGTGACAACCGGCTTTTTGATATAGCGATTGAGTTTCTTTTCCATCTCACGTGCTAATTGAGAAGGCGTTTTGCCACTGGCCACCACATCTTCTACTAAAGGTGTTGTAATTCGGCCATCTGGGCGAACAGGCACAGACACAGAAAGTTCATCATTGCCCCAGATAAACACATCTAACACATCACCAGGACCAATTAAATATAAATTGGCGGCTTGGCCTTCGGAGGATTTTTCCAATAGCTGAAGATCCCGCGCACAGCCCCCGAACAACATTGTCATGAGTGCCGCAAACAGGAAAATCTTGGAAAAATGCGACGTACTTCTTTCGACCATAATCTGTTTTCCCCTACTATTCATAGCTTAGGTTATACCTTCAATTCATCACATACTTAGCCTCTGAGCTAAGTGTTTAAATATACAGCATATCGGCCGCCAATAGCGCAGCGCCAATATTAAGTAAACCGGTATATTCTACTGCTAGACCCTTGAAATTAATAGAGAAGATCGAATACAGATAGTAAAAATTGAATAACATCCCACGTTATTACACTAGTTTACCGCCATCTCCTAGATGACCTGTCGATATTTCTTACATTATGTTAAAAATTCTGGCTATCGTAGCTTAGCTCCGAGCAGTATAAGACCCAGAATCCCACAGTCTGCTTACAGATTTATTGCAAGCTCGCCAGTAATTTCTCCGCTTGTGCACGCTCAGGGAAACGAGCATGTTCCGCCAATGTTTTTTGCAAGACTGCTTTTGCCCGTTTCGTATCACTGATTTTTGTTAGGCCCACAGCATAATGATAATGAATGGTTGGATTATCGTTTGAGCGATAAATCTTACTAAGATACTCCACTCCTTCTGCCGCTTTACCCTGGTTAATCAAAACCCACGCTAAGGTATCAATAATTGCAGGACTATTGGGGAAAAGATCATAAGCACGTTTTGCTAAGGCTAAGGAACGCGTTGGGTCATCGTTTAAGTATGAATAAGCTAAATTATTCAACACCACCACATGCTCAGGTCTTAAGGTCAAGATTTTCTCATAATAGCGTCGTGCTTCTATCTCCTTACCATCAGCATGATAGATGGAAGCAATCGCCAATAGTAATTGTGGATTATCCGGTGATGCCGCTAAACCGGTTTGTAAAACTTCAATTGCCTTGTCCTGTTGTTCCATATGCCCATAGGTGCGGCCCAGTTTCGTATACAACCGTGGATAAGGCTCTTTTTCGATAGCACGTTGATAACTTTTTATTGCTGGTTCACCTTTCTTAACCGCAAAATAAACATCACCTAATAATTCATGCCCGACTGCACGAGCAGGATAAATCTGCTGTAATTTCTCAGCGAGTTTCACTGCTTTATTTTCATTGCCTGTTTGTACTTCTAGACGTGATAATGCAATGTACGCAGGTACATATTTAGGCTGCAGCACTAATAAGTGTTCTAATCTGGCACGCGCTAAACTATTCTGCCCGGAATAAATATAGGCATTAGCTAACTCCATTAAGAGTTGATGTTCTTTTTCATACTCGTTAACGAGTCCGTTTAAAATTTCAATCGCCGCATCATATTCTTTATTGGCATTATGTGCTCTGGCTAGCAGTAATGCCGTAGATAAATCTGACTTGGCACGATAAGCATCTTTCGCTACCTGTAGTGCTTGCTCTGGCTTTTTATTTTTCAAGTAGTAATAGCCTAAAAGCATATAGGGCGTTTTATTTGTTGGGTTAGTATCAATGCCTTGCTTTAACCAGGTCAGAGCCTGATTAGTATCGCCGGTAGTCTCAGCAATCTGAGCTAAACCTAATATGGCAGGCAGATAGGATTGATGTTCCTCCAGAATAGACTGGAAATACTCTTGTGCCTTAGATAATTCCCCAGCTTCTAAAGCTATTTGTGCCAAATATAATTTAGCAATAGGTAAGTTATCTTGTTTATTTAAAGCTGACTGAAAGTGTTTAACGGCCTCTGCTTGCTCACCTTTATGCAGACTAATCATACCCAGCATGGTAATCAAAGCAGCAGAGTCTTTATTCTCAGACAATTGTTTGTTAACCAAATCTCCTGCTTGACGATGTTGGTTATTGCGTAAATGTGCTTGAACGATTAATAACGTATCTCGATAAGAAGTACTACCTTTACCATCGCCGCCAAGCTCAGCGATCGCTTTATCAAACTCCCCTTCGTTCATATAAATTTTAGCTAATTCTTCTCTAATTGACTTATTTGCCGGATTCAGCTTTTGCGCTTTTTTATAATACTGAATACCCGAAGCTGAATCGCCAATCGACGTTGCCGCCATACCGGCCATTACCAGCATTTGTGCATCTTTATCCTTGTCTTCACTGGTAGCAATCACTTTTAAAGCTTCCTTGGGCTGATTTAATTTAAGCCGTGTTGCAATCAGCAGCTTGCGAGCCTGAAT
>CAZPAE010000234.1:0-5153 GCA_964584455.1 uncultured Thioalkalispiraceae bacterium | reverse complement strand
AACATATTGTATTGATCCTGTAGGGGAGCATATAGTCAGTGTTACCCTGCCAGATGGTACTACGGAAGAGTTTGATATGGCGGTTTCACCGCGTTGCCAACAACTCATTCCATTACAATTTACCGATCCAGTATTTAACCCTCGCTCTGGTACAACATCCACTTTAGTAGCGCAAAACGTAGGACAGTTGTGGTATGTGGGGGGAGAATTGCTAGAGTCTGGATTCTTTGAGCCTTATGACCCTGATGTTTACACCTTAACGACAAGAGAGGGGTATGTTTATCAGCTTGATCAAAACTTTGGTATTCGTACCGTTAGGGATCCCAACGGAAATACTTTGACTTACAGTAGTAATGGGATTGTTCACTCTAGTGGTAAGAGTGTGAATTTTACTCGCGATGGACAAGGCCGGATCACTGAAATTACGGATCCAAACGGAAACGTTATTACTTATTCATATGATTCACGTGGTGATTTAGCGAGTGTTACTGATCGAGAAGGTAATACTACAAGGCATACTTATAACCGGAATCATGGTTTAGTCGATTTCATTGATCCTCGTGGTATTACCCCAGCGAGAAATATCTATGATGATGATGGTCGGTTGGTGGCTAATATTGATGCTGATGGCAATCGTATTGAATATACCAATGATGTTGATGGTAGGCAGGATATTGTTCAGGACCGTTTGGGAAGAACGACGGTATCGGTATACGATGAAAATGGATATGTGCTTTCTAGTACAGATCCGTTAGGCAATGTTACCAGCTTTACATATGATGGAAATGGTAATGTTCTAACCGAAACTGATGCGAATGGAAATGTTGTTACAAAAACCTATGACGCAAACGACAATCCGTTAACGGAAACGGATGCATTAGGCAATACTATAACGAGGACATTTAATTCCAGAAATCAAGAATTAACAAAAACTGATGCCAATGGAAATGTGACAGAAAAAGCGTATGACGCGAATGGAAATGTTACGCAACAAACGGATGCGCTCGGTAATACAGTAACATATGGATATGACGCAAGTGGTAATCAAACCGCAGTCACAAATGAAATAGGTAGTAGCACATCATTTGCATTTGATGCCTCGGGTAATAGGACCCAGGAAACAGACCCATTTGGTGGTGTGACAACATTTAGCTATGATGATAACGGTAATCCTACATCTGAAAGCAAAGTTAGAACTACGTCAAGTGGTCCTGTTACTGTAACTACTCAAAAAACATATACAGCGGGTAATCGAATTGAGAGTGAAACGGATGGGCTAGGTAATACAACTACTTTTGAATATAACTCTATAGGCCTGAAGTCAGCTGAAATCGATAAAAATGGAAATCGAACTGAATATGAGTATGACGCACGTGGTAACAGGACACTGGTAAGATATGCCGATGGTACAACTGAAACTGCAAGCTATGATGCAGAGCAGAACAAGATCAGCGAAACTGATCGTCAGGGAAGAACGACATTATATGAATATGATGGTTTAAACAGACTAATACTCGTAACATATCCGGATGGATCAGACAAGCGCCTAGGGTATGATGCTGTAGGTAATGTAACCTCTAAAGTTGATGGTAATGGGAATGTTACTAGTGAGCTTTACGATGAAGTAGGAAGAAGAGTAAGTGTATCTAAGCCAGAAGGTGTGCAGCTCGATTATACTTATGATCCAAATGGCAATCCTACATCAATAACTGATTCAAACGGAAATACGTATCAACACGTATACGATGAGATGAATAATCGTATTCGGACCATTTTCCCGGATGGTAGTACAAAAGAATTTTCTTATGACGGGGTAAGCCGTAAAACATCAGAAACTGATCAGGCAGGTAATGTCACTCAGTTTGGTTATGATGCTTTAAGTCAGCTTGTATCAGTAACAGATGCATTAGGTGGTATAACAAACTTTACGTATGACGAGTTTGGTAACAAGCTTACGCAAACCGATGCAAATGGTAATGTGACAAGTTGGGAGTATGATAATGTAGGTAATGTGTTAAGCCGTACATTACCTAATGGCCAAATAGAGAGTTTCACCTATGATGCTAATGGTAATAAGTTAACGCATACTAGTTTCAATGGTGATACGGTGGATTATGCGTATGATAGTAATAATAGGTTGACGCGCAAAACCTACCCAAATAGTGATACGGTTGATTATACTTATTCTGCCACAGGTAAAATTACATCAGTTACTGATGGTCGTGGTACAACTAGTTACGATTATGATGTGCGTGACCGGATTGTTCGTTTGGACTATCCAGATAGTAACTTTATCGAATATACCTATGACGCAGCTGGAAATATCCTAACGCTAGAGACACCTTCAGGAACGACCACAAATACCTATGACGATGCTAATAGGCTGGTTTCGGTCACTGACCAAGATGGCGGCCTTACTTCATATAGCTATGATGCGGTCGGTAATCGTGCAAGTATCACCTATCCAAATAATACTGTAACTACATATACCTATGATTCGTCGAACCGTTTAACTCGACTAGAGAATCGCCGCTCAGATGACAGTATTATTTCGACTTATGATTATGTCTTAGGGCCTGCTGGTAATCGAGTGCAAATGATCGAGAATACAGGTCGTACCACTGATTACACGTATGATGCACTCTATCGTCTGACTCAAGAAGTCATCACCGACGGGTTGTCTACCACTACCATTGACTATACCTACGATGCGGTCGGTAATCGTCTAACTAAGACCATTGATGGTGGTGTGGCAAGTATTAGTTATACATATGATGAGAATGATCGCCTGCTAACAGAAGGCTCACGTACCTATACCTATGACGACAACGGGAATAGGTTAACTAGGTCTGACGGTATTAATACCGATACATATAGTTATGATTATGATAACCGTATGGTTAGTGTGTCCACGCCAACTTCGAATATTGATTATGCTTATGATGTAAACGGTATTCGTATGCAGCAAATAGTGGATGGTGTTGAAACTAATTTCCTAGTTGATCCGAATCGTGATTATGCGCAAGTGCTTGAGGAGCGTAATGCATCCAATACAGTAGTTGTGCGATATGTTTATGGCGATGATTTGATTAGTCAGATTCGTGGTAGTGCAACAAATTATTATCATTATGATGGTCTTGGTAGTACACGTGCATTAACCGATAATGCTGAGACGATAACTGATACATACCACTACGATGCCTTTGGTCTTGAGATAAGTCGAACGGGTACGACGGAGAATAATTATCTGTATACCGGTGAGCAGTATGATCCAAATATTGGATTCTATTATTTACGTGCTCGCTATATGGATCCTAATGTTGGTAGCTTTATTGGTATGGATCCATTTGCAGGGCTAATGTTTGAGCCAATGACCTTGCACCGCTATTTGTATGCAGGAATGGATCCAGTTAATAAGATAGATCCAAGTGGTGAGTTCTTCGGTTTTGTTGGGCTTGGCTTGCGAATGTTTGCCTTCCGTTTCTTGTACTATGGATCACCGTTGCTTTACTTGGCACAACGGGTTGTTGCAAGAATCAATATTGCTAGTTTGACTCGGTTAGTTAATCATGCAACTAATTCCTTCTATCGTAACGCTTCATATAACTTAGGTATGGGACGTAGGATATTACGATTAGATGCAGGGAGAGTGTTTGAAGGCTTGTTAAGACCTGCAATGGCGCTACTTCGTGGTCAATATCATCAGCGCATACCTGGGGCCATCCCTGATTGGATAGTAAGGGGTAGGCATATTGTTGATGCGAAGTTAGGCCAGGCTATTAACTTGCGGCAATTACGAAACTTTGCACGGTGGGCTCAAGGCTCTGGAGGGAATATTACATATATTACATTGACAAGGACACCTGCAAGTGTGAAAGCACAAGCAGCAGCAATTGCAAATCAGTTTGGGGTTAGGATATCATATATTCCGTTAACACCATTTTAGTAAAGGTATATGGACTTAGCTTTCCTCGATTTACATATTGATAATTGTATTTTCGCAGAGTTTCGAACCCTAGTGCTATCTATTCAAGATAGTACTAGGGTTTCTGATATTTTTATCGATATTCCTACACCACTAAAAGAAACTAAACAGTTTGCTCTTAACTCGAATAACAAAATTGATATTGCTAGCTTACCTGAAGCATTAGGCTCAAAAGAAATTGAGCGAGGAAATGGGATTGTCGTGCTTTCTGAACGAGAAGATGACTGGAGTATTTCCCTGTTTAAACAGTTTTCGCTAAATCGATCTTGTTGGTTAATAAAAATTACCTTTAATGCAGATAAATTCAATGAAGGACAAGTAGAAGAATTATTTGTCTCACTAATCAATAGACTCGCTCCATCTTTAGCAACGTTTCATCTTTCTAGTAATGGACCATTTGATGTTGCCTATTATAGTTCTCCTATTGGATTATGGGCAGGTCTGCGTGATGTGTATGTGTTGAACTATCTAGGAAAGGAATATTCAGAATTAATTGGAAAAGACAAGCTTATTTCAAATAAACTTTTCGATGATGCAAGAGAACTAGATGTGGGTGTATATTTCAAAGTATCTAAGGATATGCTGCAAAAGCGTGAGCAGCTTATAGAGTCGATAGGGGTAGAATATTTTGTCAAAGATAGGAAAACACAAGGTGGTAAGGTTGAGGAAAAAGCAGGTTTTATAGCATTAATGAAAACGCTGTATCAGTTATCAAGGGATGAAAAAGATGCGTCAGCGGATGTTCATCCATTCTCTGAAAATAACGACTGATTATTTTATCTTTATGTTATCGACATATCCGAACTATGCGCAAAGAATTTGCCAAAGTACTCCGTGATCAGTTCACTAAAAAAGTGGCTGAACAGTTAGCCGATTTTGAACCTTATAAAGAAAAAACCATTTATCTTTTCCCCGGGGAACGGGCATTTTATCGTGTTGTGAATGATGCGTTATGGTTGTTCATTGTTTGTTCGCCTGATTCGCGTGGTCATGAGGCATTTACCATTGAGCTAGGTTGGTCAACACAACAGCGGTTTCCCGAAAATGGTATGCGATTAAATTGTACGCCTTCTGATTCGGGGGAAGAATTTTCCTTGCCTGAAGCCATGCTTCGTTTGAACAGTTTGGGAGCAGCACCGGAATGGTGGACTGTAGAGGAAAGAGTGTA
>CAZPAE010000233.1:0-5167 GCA_964584455.1 uncultured Thioalkalispiraceae bacterium | reverse complement strand
CAACTTGATAATGAGCAAACCTTACTCAACCAAGCATATCAACGGGATCCTGAATTAGCATTACAAGTGGCGCAAGTGAAGTTGGCAGAATCAAATATTGTGCTAGCCAAAAATGCTCAAAAAGACAAACTGGATGTCGTGTTTTCTGTGGGGGCACAAAACACTCAGGGTGATACTAGTAGTAGTGATGTGAATGATAGTGAGTTAGTGGGTGGGGCGCAGATTGAGTATCGTTATGATTTAGATCAGCGTGGTTTTGATGCGGAGCTTTATCAATCAATGTTGGATAAGCAGCTTGCCGAAGAACAATATGAGAAATTAAAACATGATATTCGGTATAACATTTTAAGCCTGCTAGAACAAATTAAACTGAATACATCTGCTTTGCAAAGCAACCAAGTGCGGCTGAAATTAGAGCAAGATAAATTGAAAGAGGCATTGCAGCGTTATCGTGAGGGGCGAGCAGATACGTCAGAGCTTGTTGATGTGGAAAATGATTTGAATGCCAGTAGTTTGTCTTATGAAAGTCAGAAAATAGAGTTAGCGCGTTCTTATGCAAACTTGAAGTTACTGCTAGGCCAATTATGGGACAAGACAATTTTACAAACAAAAGCAGATGAAGTGAGTTTGGGTAGTGAGGTTCAGCCATGACAGCATTGATTAAATTTATGGTCGAAAGAGGGCTGGTTGTAGGGCTCGTGACAATCTTTATCGGTTTGTTGGGGGTTATTGCGATCATGAAAATGAATCGAGAGGCCTTTCCCAATGTAAACCTCGACCAGGTACAAGTATCCGTTGTGCAGCCTGGTGCATCGCCGCAGGACATTGAAAGACTGATTGTGATACCTATTGAGCAGGAATTAAAAACCTTAACAGGTATCGATAAAATGACGTCCATTGCTTTTCCGGGCTCAGCGAGAATCACACTTGAATTAGATCCTGACGCGACGAATCGTGAAAATATTACCAATGAAGTACAGTTAGCGGTTGATCGTGCAAAGCTACCTAGTGACTTACCCGATGAGCCTTTTGTGTTAGAGATTGATGGACGCGTTTTTCCCGTTATTCAGCTGGCTATTTCAGCACCTTGGGATGATGTACGTGTTAAACAACTGGGCAGTAAAATTGAAGATGATTTACTGCGTATTGATGGGGTCGCTAAAGTACAAATTAATGGTGATAGAAAAGCCGAAATTAGTGTTGTTGTTAAACCTGAAAAGCTAAAACAACACCGCGTCACAGTAGGGCAAATTGCTGGGGTATTAGAAAAGTGGAATATTAATTCCTCCGGCGGAAATATTGATACCGATGAAGGGCAAAAAACAGTTCGTATTGTCGGTGAGTATGAAAGTGCGAAAGATGTGCAAGACTTGGTGTTACGGTCAAACGAGTATGGACAGGGCTTACTCATTAAAGATGTTGCGGATGTCAAAGTCGCTTTAGAGAAAGCATCAGTTTATCAAGATGTCAGTGGACAATCCGCTTTACATTTCATTGTCATGAAGCAATCTGATGCGGATATTATTGAGACAGTAGATAGGATAAAAACCTATTTAGCCAAAATACCCGGAAAGTATGGTGAAGACATTGAGATTGATACGTTTGAGGATTTCTCTCGTTTTGCTCGACTACGCTTAGGTGTCTTAACGAATAATGGTTTAGTGGGGGTGGTATTAGTCTTAATCATGTTGGTTATTTTCTTACGCCCATCGGTGGCGGTTTCAACTACATTAGGCTTGCCCATCGTTTTCCTGAGTGGTTTGTTTATTCTGTATTTATCAGGTGTAACATTGAATCTTATTTCCATGATGGGATTCATCATGGTGCTTGGTATGCTGGTGGATGATGCAATTATTGTTGGTGAGAATATTGCTTATCATATGGAGCAGGGCGATGCACCCAATAAGGCGGCAGTGATTGGTGCAAAAGAATTAATTGGGCCAGTTACGACAACGATTCTAACGACCGTGGTGGCTTTTGTGCCATTGCTATTTGTTTCTGGCATTATTGGTAAATTTATTGTTGCTATACCAATTGTGGTTATTTTGTTGCTCACATTGTCATGGCTCGAGTCATTCTTAATTTTACCTAATCATGTTGCACACTTGACTAAGCCATCACATAATCCTAAAGAACGAGCCTGGTTAGTTTGGTTAGAGGCAAAATATGCGCGTTTCTTAGAGTTTACCTTAAAGCATCACTGGTTGATGGTGATATTAGCCATTGGTATTTTTATCGGTACAATGGGTTTGGCTGGTAGTATGAAGTTCCAGCTATTTCCTCCTGTGGGTATTGAGCAATACATGGTGCGTGCAACCGCTGCACCTGGAACCAGTCTTGAGAGTATGCGTGAAACCATGAAGCTGGTTGATAAAGATATACGGGATTATATTAATCCTAAGTATTTAGAAGCGACCTTAATCACCACTGGAGAAACAGCGAAAGACTCAGGTGATCCGTTGGTTCAGCGGGGTAGTCGGTTTGGGCAGATTAGAGCTGTTTATACTTCTGCGGTTACACGCCCTGAACATGATGCATTACAAGATATGTTTGCATTACGTGACTTATTACAGGATAAATATTCACAGTTAGAGTTTGCGTTTGAAGAAATTCAACCTGGGCCACCGACGGGGCGTGCTTTGCAAGTGGAAATATTTGGTGATAACTATGAGCAAACAGAACAAGTTGCCATGGATTTGATGAATTACCTAAAAGAGATCAATGGTATCACTACCATTGAGAGTGATTTACTTCCAGGTGATGCGGAACTTCATATTGAGTTTGACAAGTCTTTAGCGGCTTATGCTGGGATTGATTTAACAACAGCATCGAGCCATATTCGTGCTGCGGTAGATGGTTTGCGTGTTTCTACTACCCGTTGGGGAACCGATGAAGTCGATGTAACGATCCGTTTTCCTGAAATATCGGCAGAGCAGCAGCTGCGACACTTAAGTTCATTACAAATCCCAAATAGTAATGGTGGTATGGTGACATTAGATAAAGTTGCGCAGCTAAAAGAGAAAAGTGGTTTTACTACGGTTCGTCATAAAGATGGTGCACGGGTAATTAATGTTTTAGCCAATGTGGATTCCAATATTATTACTAGTTATGAGATTAATAGCTTAGTTCGCGAAAACCAAACCAAGTGGTTAGCTCCTGCGCTAAATGATTTTATTGAAGTAAACTACGGCGGTGAGAATGAGAAGAATGAAGAGTCTATGGTTGACTTGCTGATAGCATTTGCGATTGCTATGTTAGCGATTTTCTTCTTATTAGCTATACAGTTTAATAACTTAGGTTATCCCGTTGCAGTAATGTTAGCGATTCCATTTGGTGCAGTGGGTGTGATTATTAGTTTTTATTTACATACCTTATTTTGGAAACCCATGCCATTGTCATTTATGTCAACACTTGGGATTGTGGCGCTCACCGGTGTGGTGGTGAATAGCTCATTGATCCTATTGGTCTTTATTCAACGTTATATGAAAGAAGGGCTAAGTCGACACGATGCGATTATTAAAGCAGGACGTCGCCGTTTACGGGCTGTATTGCTAACAGCGGTTACCACAATTGTAGGTTTATTACCGACTGCCTATGGTTGGGGGGGCTTAGATCCATTTGTGTCATCCATGGCGTTAGCATTATCGTGGGGCCTAATTTTTGCCACGTTAATTACCCTGGTTGTGATTCCTGCATTGTTCTTAGCAGGGGTCGATATTTTTGTTCGGAAAAAGAAACAACCCGTGACCAGCTAGTCGATATAAAAGAACTCCATTTGGGTACCTGCTAGCTCAATAATATCTTTGTTTTTGAGTATCTGCTGCTCGCTACCAATGGTTTCACCGTTAATGGTTGGTGTGTCATTAGAACGTCTTAGCTTGGTATTTTTGATCGCTGAAATAGTATAGCCCGTGGGGTTTCTGGCAATCATAGCCATTTTAATACCATTAAAGCCGAGCGTGTTGAAAGGTTTACGTAGTTCAAGAACTTTCGTTTTTAGTGGACCATTTAGGATTTTAACGCCTGCCAGTGGTTCACCTTTTACATCTGTGGGTTTGGCGGCGCCAGACTCCATAATTTGCGTATCTTCAATTTCAGCACGCAAGAACATAGTCGGTTCATATTCCGCATCTTCATCATCAAAGAAGGTAAATTGATAATTGCCAACTTGAATCACGTCACCATGTTTTAAAATAGACTTTGCAACACGGCCACCATTGAGCAGGGTACCATTGGTACTGCCTAAGTCATCCACATAGGCATTTTCCCCCATCAATGTAATAAGTGCATGACGACCACTAACAGTAAGATCATTTAACTGTATATCGTTACCGTGTTTACGACCAACACTGATACTGTCTTTATCGATCATAAATTCGCGAATAATAGCGCCGTCTAGCGTCATTATGAGTTTTGCCATGCGTGTATCTTCCTTACTACTGACTATGTCATATCAACTATTGTAGATACATCCGTTGTTGCTTCATTTTCAACTACTTCTTTTCCTTCAAGTAGAGGTTCAAAGTCTGTTTTGTTACGGGCTTTAAAGTAAGCTTCTTCTGGTGTTATAAGTTCGGCTTCGACTAAACGCATTAATGCTGTATCCATGCGTTGCATCCCAACCATGGCCCCACTTTGCATAACATTTTCAATTTGGTCAATTTTACCTTCTCGAATGAGATTAGATACAGCGGTATTATTAATTAAAATCTCAATAGCGGGTAGTCGGCCTTTTTTGTCTGCTTTTCGCACCAATTGTTGGGAAATCGAGCAAATTAACGAGGTTGATAACATAGTTCGTACATAAGGTTCTTCACCGGCAGGAAAAGAATTAATAATACGATCAACAGAAGCGGCTGCACCATTAGTGTGTAAGGTGGCTAAGACCAAAATACCCATTTCGGCAGCAGTTAGGGCAAGGTGAATGGTTTCATGATCTCGCATTTCACCCACTAGAATGACATCTGGATCTTCCCTTAATGCAGAAAGCAACGCTTTTGAGAATGATGGGATATGGGTACCGACTTCTCGCTGGCTAAATAAGCACTTTTTACTCTTATGTATGTATTCAACTGGATCTTCAATGGTAATGATATGGCCACTACGTTCACTGTTAATAAAGTCGATCATGGCAGCGAGGGTAGTGGATTTACCGGAACCGGTTGGG
>CAZPAE010000232.1:0-5176 GCA_964584455.1 uncultured Thioalkalispiraceae bacterium | reverse complement strand
GACTACTTCGATGCTTACCTGATCGGCCTGACCGCCACACCAGATAACCGCACCTACGGTTTCTTCAAACAGAACATTGTCAGCGAATACACCCACGAAAAAGCCGTGGCCGATGGTGTCAACGTAGGTAACGAAATCTTCTACATCGATACCCAGGTGACCAAGCAAGGTGCAAAGCTCAAGGCCAAGCAGCTGATTGAGCGGCGTGAAAAACAGACGCGCAAGAAGCGTTGGGAACAACAGGACGAAGACGAGACCTATTCAGCCAAGCAGTTGGACAAGGACATCGTTAATCCCAGTCAGATCAGAACGGTGATCAAAACTTTCCGCAACAGCCTGCCCGAGATATTCGCAGGCCGTGATGAAGTCCCAAAGACCCTGATCTTCGCCAAGACCGATAGCCATGCCGACGACATCATCCAGACCGTACGGGAAGAGTTCGGCGAAGGTAACGCCTTCTGCAAAAAAGTCACCTATAAAGCGGCACAGGACAAAAAAGACAAGCAAGGCAATCTGATACAGGAAGGCGAAGATCCCAAATCGATCCTGAGCCAATTCCGCAACGACTATAACCCCAGAATTGCGGTGACGGTAGACATGATCGCCACCGGCACCGATGTAAAGCCCCTGGAGTGCCTGCTCTTTATGCGTGATGTAAAGAGCAAAAACTACTTTGAGCAGATGAAAGGCCGGGGTACCCGCACTCTGGAACACGATGATCTGAAAAAGGTCACGCCCTCCGCCAACAGTGCCAAGACCCACTATGTGATTGTCGATGCCATTGGTGTCACCAAGTCTCTCAAGACTGCCAGCCAGCCACTGATTACCAAGCCCTCAGTGCCACTCAAAGATCTGGCCATGGGCGTAATGATGGGTGCCAGCGATACCGATACCGTCAGCTCCCTGGCTGGACGACTGGCACGCCTGAACAAGCAACTGGATGCTGATGAGCAGAACAGAATCAAAAAGGCGGCAAAAGGCGTTGAACTGACGCATCTGGTCAATGGCCTGTTCGATGCCATTGATGCGGATCTGGTCGAAGCTAAAGCCCTGGATCTGGCCCAACAACCGGTTGGCACAAATCCAGGTGATGACAAGCGTAAAGAAGCCCAGGCCGAACTGGTCAAAGCGGCAAGCCATGTCTTCAACGGTGAACTGATAGAACTGATCGACTCCATCAGAAGAGACAAAGAACAGAAGATCGACCACGACAATCTGGACGAACTGATCCGCGCCGAGTGGGGCAAGGATTCCGTAGAGAATGCGCAGAAGCTGGTTGAAGAATTCGCCGACACTCTCAAACAGAACAAGGATCAGATCAATGCCCTGGAAATTTTCTACGACCAGCCGCATCGCAGAAGAGAAATCACTTACGACATGATCCGAGAAGTTATGGACAAGCTCAAGGCAGACAAGCCTGCCCTGTCCCCTATCCGAGTCTGGAACGCCTACAGCCAACTGGACGACCCCTCAAATAAAAATGGAGGAAAGCAGCCCATTAATGAACTAACTGCATTGGTGTCCCTGATTCGCCGAGTCTGCGGCATCGACAAGAGCCTATCCACCTACGACGCCACGGTACGCAGAAACTTCCAGAACTGGATGCTAAAACGACACGCCGGTGCAGGCGAGAAATTCAACGAAGAACAGATGCAGTGGTTACAGATGATCCGTGACCATATTATCAGCTCATTCCACTTTGAGCGGGATGATCTGGAAATGGCTCCGTTTGATAGCCAGGGCGGATTGGGGAAAATGGCTCAGCTATTTGGGGCTGATATGGATGGATTGATTGATGAAATGAATGAAGAGTTAGTGGCTTGATGGCAGTATCTAGAAATATCCCTACTAACTGGGCCAAAACAAGTATTGGTGACATTTGCACATCGCTTCAGTATGGCTATACCGCCTCAGCATCAAAAGAGCCATGTGGACCACGTTTTCTACGAATTACAGACATTCAAGATGGCCAAGTCCTATGGCCGGAAGTTCCATATTGCGAAATAGATAATGATCAAGCTGTAAAATATGAGCTTAAAGCTGGGGATATTGTTTTTGCTAGGACTGGAGGTACTGTAGGAAAGAGCTACATCATCAGTTCTGTTCCTGAGCAATCAGTTTTTGCCTCCTATTTGATTCGCTTATCAACCCATTCAGACACTGACTCAAAATTTCTTTACTATTTTTTTCAGTCTTCATCATATTGGGAACAGATCGGCCTCGCAAAAGGTGGATTACAAGGTAATGTAAATGCGAAAACGCTTTCGTCATTAACACTGGCAATTGCTCCAATTGACGAACAACACCGCATAGTCGCCAAAATCGAAGAACTCTTCTCCGAGCTGGATAAAGGCATTGAAAGCCTAAAAACAGCGCGTGAACAACTCAAAGTTTATCGTCAGGCACTACTCAAACACGCCTTTGAAGGCAAACTCACTGAACAGTGGCGTAAAGACAACGCCGATAAGCTGGAAACAGCTGATCAGCTACTGGAACGCATCAAGCAGGAGCGTGAAGCCCGCTACCGGCAACAACTGGAAGACTGGAAAGCAGCAGTTAAGGAGTGGGAGATTGCTGGGAAGGAAGGGAAGAAGCCAACAAAGCCTCGCATCGCTAAGACGTCAGAACAACTGTCTTATGAAGAAGTTGCAGCACTACCGTCGCTGCCAGATGAGTGGAAGTGGACCAAATTAGACGATTTGTCGTCAAAGATTACGGACGGTGAGCACTTTAAACCAGAGGTTACTGAAACGGGCGTGTATTTCTTGTCTGCTAAGGATGTAAGAGACAATGGAGTGCGTTTTGATGACCCATTATACGTTAGCGAACAAACTGCGCAGAAAGCGAGACAAAGATGTAATCCTGAAAGAGATGACATTTTAATCGTTAGTCGCGGCGCGACTGTGGGAAGAATGTGTAGGGTGGATACAGATAAAGTTTTCTGTCTTCTCGGAAGCGTTATCTTGATTAAGGGGTTGCCTTCAGTGAATGCCAACTACTTGATGTATGCGCTAAAGAACCCACACGTAAACAGAAAAATAATTTCTATTTCCGGTGCAACTGCTCAGCAAGCGGTTTACTTACGGGACGTAAAACATGTAGCTGTTCCTATATGCAGTGCACAAGAGCAAGGAGAAATAGCTAAAGAGCTGGATGGGCAGATGTCAAATATCCAGAGAATGGAGTATGAACTAGACGATAATATTGCCCGTTGCGAAGCCCTCCGCCAATCCATCCTTAAGAAAGCCTTCTCCGGTCAGTTGGTTCCTCAAAATCCTGATGATGAACCCGCCTCTGCCCTACTAGAACGCATTGCCAAAGAAAAAGAAGAAGCCGCAACCAAGGTCAAAAAGACCAAGACTGTAAAGAAGAAAGCAGTGAGGCTGAAATCCGCATGAGTAGCTTGGATTATATTTTTGCTGTGCGCTCTGAACGGCTCAAGCAACTCAGAGAGATTGTTGATAGCTGGGAGTCTTTAAGGTCAGTTCTTGGTGTTGCAGCACGTTTTACACTTGTAGTGGATAGCAATGTGGTGTTAGGCGACATTCTTTGGCTTGTCGCTGAGAGGAGAGACTCATCAGCCAAGACTCAACTAATGGAAACAATTGAGGCTGGAACACTCGATGTTTATGTCCCACCGAAGCTGCTGGATGAGGTTGAGGAAAAAATATCTCTTATTGCTGAAGAAAAGGGACTAGACCAAGGGAGCATGTATGCTGAGTGGCAGACCTATCAGAAAGTTTTGAAGATTACAGAACCTGACGATGAAAATGTCGAATTGTTAAGGAAAGGAGTTGACCCAGATGATGCAGACTTTATCGCACTGGCTTCTGAGGTAATGGCGGCTGGTATCTTTAGTAAGGATAAACATATTGAGATGATGGGTGGAAATATGATCTCAATTCAATGTGTTGCTGCACTACGTGATTATTCGCGTGCCACGGCTGTTGAAATGCATATCAAGGTTAATGGTATTATCCTTGCCATTGCCAGTATCTCAGCACTACGAGGGCTCGCACATGGCTGCAAAGTACTTTTTAACCGTATTAGTATTGCCCCAGGGTGGGTTAAGGTCGCACTCTTGGTCTCACTAACCTATGTGGCACTGAATCCTAAGGCACGAGAGACTGTTGGTAATCTCCTCAATTCAGCTTTTTCTCACCTTCGTGGCGCTACTCCTCATGTTCTTTCCTTCATAGCTGAGGCATCAAAGGTGGCAAATGAACATCAAGATAAGGCTAAGCGACATTTAGAAATGGCTATGGCCGAACTAGAAGTGGTTGGTGAGCCGGTTGACTAATAATGCAGAATTCAGAAAGACGAAATAAAATATGAGGAAAGCCAGTTAATGATTGCCGATACTATTGTCTCCAAAGTCTGGAGTTTCTGTACCACTCTCAGAGATGACGGTGTTGGCTATGGCGACTACCTGGAGCAGCTAACCTATCTCATCTTCCTGAAGATGGCGGATGAATACAGCAAGCCACCCTATAACCGGGATGTTGGTATTCCAGCAGAGTACGACTGGAACAGCCTGCGCAGCAAAAAGGGTGCTGAGCTGGAAGGTCACTACATTACCCTGCTCAGAGAATTGGCCAACAAGAAAGGTATGCTCGGCCAGATCTTTACCAAGTCCCAGAACAAGATCCAGGACCCGGCCAAACTGTCCCGCCTGGTAGACATGGTCAACGACACCGATTGGGTCGTACTCGATGCGGATACCAAGGGCACTATCTACGAAGGGCTGCTGGAAAAGAATGCAGAAGACACCAAGTCCGGTGCCGGTCAGTACTTTACCCCGCGTTCACTGATCCAGGCGATGGTCGCTTGCATGCGCCCAGAGCCAATGCAAACCATTGCAGACCCCGCTTGTGGTACCGGTGGTTTCTTTCTGTCTGCCTATGATCATCTGGTCAGCCCAAATTCATCTACAAAGGGCAAGCTCGACAAGAAACAAAAAGCCTTCCTCAAGCACGACACCTTCAGTGGCAATGAGATCGTTCCCAATACCCGTCGCATGTGCCTGATGAATATGTTTCTCCACAACATTGGCGAGATCGACGGCGACAGCGCCGTCAGCGGCAATGACGCCCTTATAGCCCCTCCCACACATACTGTGGACATAGTGCTGGCCAATCCACCCTTCGGTAAAAAGAGCAGCATGACTTTTACCAAT
>CAZPAE010000231.1:0-5180 GCA_964584455.1 uncultured Thioalkalispiraceae bacterium | reverse complement strand
ATTGGCAGCCACATCAGTGGGTGTTTATGGAGTCATCATTGCCGGTTGGGCCTCTAACTCAAAATATGCTTTGTTGGGTGCCATGCGCTCCGCTGCGCAAATTGTGGCTTATGAAATTGCCATGGGTTTTGCTTTAGTTGGTGTATTAATGGCGGCCGGTAGTATGAACCTGGGTGCGATTGTGACAGCACAACAAGGTGAGTACGGATTCTTAAATTGGTATTGGTTACCATTATTACCCTTGTTTGTGGTTTATTTTATTTCCGGTGTGGCTGAAACAAACCGTGCACCATTCGATGTAGCAGAAGGCGAGTCAGAAATTGTTGCTGGTTTCCATGTGGAATACTCCGGCATGACCTTTGCGGTCTTTTTCTTAGCTGAATATGCCAACATGATTTTAATTTCAGCGCTGGCAGCGATTTTATTCCTTGGCGGTTGGTTATCACCTTTTGAAGGCGTACATAACTTTTTATGGTTAGGCATTGATTTGCACAAATATACTGCCTGGATTCCAGGTATGTTCTGGTTCTTTGCCAAGATTTTCCTATTTATCTTTTTATACTTATGGTTCCGGGCCACATTCCCCCGCTATCGCTATGATCAAATTATGCGCTTAGGCTGGAAAGTCTTTATACCGATTACCATCGTTTGGATCCTTGTGGTGGGCGGCTTAGTATTGGGTCAGGTACCACCTTGGTGGTCAGGAGGGCTTAGCTAATGCAAGGGCTTGTCCGTTTCATGCGCAGTTTATTCCTATTTGAGTTAATCAAAGGTTTATCGCTGACTGGGAAGTATTTACTTAAACGTAAATTCACTCTGCATTACCCCGAAGAGAAAGCACCCATATCGCCACGTTTTAGAGGATTGCATGCATTGCGACGTTACCCTAATGGGGAAGAGCGTTGTATTGCGTGTAAATTATGTGAAACCGTATGTCCTGCATTAGCGATTACGATTGAGTCTGAACAGCGTGAAGATGGTTCGCGCCGTACCACGCGTTATGATATTGATCTGACCAAATGTATTTTTTGTGGTTTTTGTGAAGAGTCGTGTCCGGTAGATTCCATTGTTGAGACCGGGATTTATGAATACCATGGTGAGCAACGTGGTGATCTTTACATGACCAAAGAGAAGTTACTGAAAGTGGGTGATGAACATGAAGCGGAGATTGCCGCGGCACGTTCGGAAGATTCACCTTATCGATAAAATAACGCGAAATGATTTCGCTACAATAACGTTAAAAATAAAAGGTTTAAAACAACAACAATGACCGGTGTGCAGTTCTTATTTTACGCATTTGCAGCAATGTTGATTATCAGCGCAACCATGGTGATCACGGTGCGTAACCCGGTGCGTGCAGCATTATTCTTAGTTCTTACCTTTGTGGCCAGTTCAGGCATTTGGCTTATTATGGAAGCTGAGTTTCTTGCCATTACATTAGTGCTTGTTTACGTAGGCGCGGTCATGGTGTTGTTCTTATTTGTGGTCATGATGTTAGATGTGAATCTGGCACGACTTAAAGAAGGTTTTATTCGATTTTTACCGGTGGGTATAGGTGTTGCCACGTTATTTGGTGGGATGTTGGTTTATTTAATCTCACAAGTGAATCATAGTACCTTTGTTACCAAAATGCGTACGCTCTATCCGCCACCTGCAAAAGGCCCAGAGTACAGCAATACAGAAGAATTGGGCGGCGTGTTATATACCGTTTATGTTTATCCGTTTGAGATTGCTGCGGTGATCTTATTAGTGGCAATTGTTGCTGCGATTGCCTTGACCTTACGTCACCGACCTCAGACCAAATATCAAAACCCGGATCAACAGGTCAATGTAAAACGTGATGATCGGTTACGTATCGTCAAAATGGATGTAGAAGAGAAAAAGTAGCCTAGGACTCAATATGATTACGTTGACACAAGTTTTGATTCTCGGCGCCATTTTATTCAGCTTGAGTGTGGCCGGTATTTTCCTTAACCGGAAAAACCTGATTATTTTATTGATGGCGATAGAGCTGATGTTATTGGCCGTCAATATGAACTTTATTGCCTTTTCTTATTATATGGGTGATTTAGCCGGTCAGGTCTTTGTCTTTTTCATATTAACCGTGGCGGCAGCAGAAGCAGCGATTGGTTTGGCAATATTAGTCGTCTTGTTTAGAAACAAACGCACGATTAATGTTGACGATCTTAATGAGATGAAGGGGTAACGCGTGTTTGAAAATATGCCAGACGTTTATTTAACGATCGTGCTTGCACCTTTAATCGGTGCGATTATCGCCGGTCTGTTTGGCAAAGTTATTGGTCGTGCCGGAGCGCATTGGGTCACCATTTTAGGTGTGGCTGTTGCGTGCGCTTTATCGATTATTGTGTTTAAACATCATGTATTAGATGCCGGGGCTGCCTACAATGGCAGTGTTTATACCTGGTTAGTAACTGAAGGCATTAAATTTGAAGTTGGTTTCTTAGTTGATAACTTAACTGCCATGATGATGGTAGTGGTGACCTTTGTGTCATTGATGGTGCATATTTATACCATTGGTTATATGCATGATGATCCTGGTTATCAGCGTTTCTTTAGTTATATCTCACTGTTTACCTTCTCCATGTTGATGTTGGTTAGGTCAAACAACTTCATGCAGTTGTTCTTTGGCTGGGAAGCGGTGGGCTTAGTTTCTTATTTATTGATTGGTTTTTGGCATACGCGAGAAAGTGCCATTTTTGCCAATATGAAGGCCTTTTTAATTAATCGAGTGGGTGATTTTGGTTTTATACTCGGTATTGCAGCCGTCTTGATGTATTTCGGCAGTCTTGATTATGCCAATGTATTTAACAATGTGGACAAGGTCGTAGGGCAAGAAATCGAAGTGATCGATGGCATCCCTTGGTCGGTGATGACATTTATCTGTATTTGTTTATTCATTGGTGCCATGGGTAAGTCGGCCCAGGTTCCGCTGCATGTTTGGCTACCCGATTCAATGGAAGGCCCTACACCTATTTCAGCATTAATTCATGCTGCTACCATGGTAACCGCAGGGATCTTTATGGTCGCGCGCATGTCACCGTTATATGAGTTATCAGAAACCGCGTTAAGTTTTGTACTGGTGATTGGTGCCACTACGGCCTTATTCATGGGCTTCTTAGGGCTAGTGCAAAATGATATTAAACGTGTTGTGGCATATTCCACGCTATCGCAATTAGGTTATATGACGGCAGCGCTAGGTGCATCAGCCTATGCTGCGGGTATTTTCCATTTAATGACCCATGCTTTTTTCAAAGCCTTATTATTCTTAGCCGCCGGTTCAGTGATCATTGCCATGCATCACGAGCAAGATATGCGCAAGATGGGTGGCTTACGTAAATACATGCCCATTACCTGGATAACATCGTTAATTGGATCATTAGCACTAATTGGTACACCGTTCTTTGCAGGCTTTTATTCAAAAGACTCCATCATTGAAGCCGTGCATCATTCGCAGATTTGGGGCCATACCTATGCGTACTATGCCGTATTGCTAGGTGTGTTCTTTACTGCGGTTTATAGCTTCCGCATGTATTTTATGGTGTTCCATGGTAAAGAGCGCATGGATGAGCATACCCGCGAACATCTACACGAGACACCTTGGGTGGTGACCGTGCCACTCATCGCACTTGCTATACCGTCGATCGTTATCGGTGCCGCCTATGTGGATGACATGGTATTTGGCCAGTTCTTCGGTGACGCTATCTTTGTTTTACCGGCACATGATGTATTAGCTCAGTTACCAAAACATGACTGGGTAGGTATGGTGATGTATTCCGTGAAACATCCACCATTGTATTTAGCAGCGGCTGGAGTATTTGTCGCTTGGTTCTTGTATATGAAGCGCACCGACATCCCTGCTAAGTTAGAGCAATCATTTAAATGGCTGCATACGTTGTTTATGGAAAAATACTATGCGGATCATTTCTATATTAAATTTATTTCACCACTTGCTCGTTGGCTAGGCGATAAGTTATGGCGCTGGGGCGATGAGAAGGTGATTGATGGTGCGGTTGTGAATGGTTCTGCCAATACCGTTGGATTCATTGCACTGCAAATTCGCAAGATACAAACTGGCTATTTGTATACGTATGCGTTTGCCATGATTGTGGGGATGATTATCCTCATCGCCGGTTATGTGATCGGCTGGGACAAAATAATAACGATTTTAGGTTAGCGAATGTTTGAGAATTGGCCATTACTGAGTTTAGTCATTTGGACACCGATTGTGGGTGGTATCTTTGTACTTGCCACTGGTGGTGATAAGAATGCAACAGAAGCCCGAGTGTTGGGGCTAAGTGTGGCGTTGTTAACGTTTGTTTTATCTATTCCACTATATACCGAGTTTAATACTGCAACTGCGGTGATGCAGTTTATTGAACATTGGCAGTGGATGAGTATCGGTGATTGGAAGCTCTATTATCATCTGGGTGTGGATGGTATCGCGGTACCACTGATTATTCTGACTACCTTTATTACCGTGATTGTGATCATCGCCGGTTGGGAAGTTATCCAATATAAAGCGGCCCAATACATTGCCGCCTTCTTGATCATGGAAGGATTAATGGTCGGCGTGTTCTCTGCATTAGATGCGGCCTTATTTTATGTGTTCTGGGAAGCCATGCTAATACCGATGTTCTTGGTGATTGGTATTTGGGGTGGGCCACGACGGGTTTACGCCACCATTAAGTTCTTCCTGTATACCTTTTTTGGTTCGGTGTTCATGTTGATTGCCTTTATTTATATGGCCAACAAAACTCAGAACTTTGAGATTTTACAGTTACATGCATTAGAGCTGACCTTAACCGAACAAATATTTATTTTCTTAGCATTCTTACTCGCCTTTGCGGTGAAAATTCCCATGTGGCCAGTACATACTTGGTTGCCTGATGCGCACGTGGAAGCACCTACTGGTGGTTCTGTGATACTAGCGGCGATTATGTTGAAATTAGGTGCTTACGGCTTTTTACGTTTCTCGTTACCGATTACACCGGATGCCTCGCAAGAATTAGCCTGGCTCATGATTACCTTATCGCTCATTGCCGTGGTGTACATTGGCTTTGTGGCCTTAGTTCAGCAAGACATGAAGAAACTCATTGCCTACTCATCCATTTCGCATATGGGCTTTGTGACATTAGGTTTCTTTATTATTTGGGCGATTC
>CAZPAE010000230.1:4931-5204 GCA_964584455.1 uncultured Thioalkalispiraceae bacterium | reverse complement strand
GAGATGTCAGATGGATTAATCGATAAGCGTTTTACTTTATTATGTTTAATTGCGACCTGGTATTCAGGCAGTTTTATCGGGCGATCGATTTCGGTATTGGCCAGAGCTGGGTGTTGTTGCATAGCCGCAAGTATTTCCTCCGCCGCTTTATCTCGCAGCTGATCGTTATCTTCGAGTACTAATACTTCAATAGCGCTACCTGAGCTATGTCCCCAACGGTTTTTCTGAATGACGAGTTTTCGCTCGTTGACTGCACAATCGCGCCGATTCTCT
>CAZPAE010000230.1:0-4921 GCA_964584455.1 uncultured Thioalkalispiraceae bacterium | reverse complement strand
CGAGTTTTTCTAAGCCTGGAACCTTCTCAACCATGGGACGCCACAGAGCGATAAGCTCATCCGCAGATTGAGTTCGTTGCTCTTTAGGAACAATCTCAATCACCATTTTGAATCGATTTTCCTGTACTGCACGGCCACGGCGGCTACGGGCAATACGTGTGCGCATTCCAACGACTTGTTCCCCAATATACGGGCGAATTAATTCTTCAATTTGTTTGCTGATTTCTGCCGTGGCATATCGGTCAGCTGTTTTGTTTGCTGTGCCGATTAAGACGATATCGCGTGTTTCCGTATGCGGGAAAAGGACGAACTTCATTTTATTCGTCGCAATGTACAATGCGCTTACCAACAGCGCGATAAAGAGCAGAATGATGAGTGTTCTAAAGCGTAATAAATGTATGAGAACAGAGCCATATAAATGTTCAATGCGATCGAACCAATGGGGTTTGATAGGCTTAGGTGAAGATATTTGATTTTGGCGACGACCGAATGACGGTGCCTTAAAGTGCATATGTCCAGGCAAAACCATGATTGACTCAAATAAGCTAGCCATAAGCATGATAAGGACAATAGGCGGTAAATAGCTAACAAATGCACCAAAGCGACCGGAAAAATAAAGTAAGGGTGCAAAAGCAATACAAGTGGTAATAATGCTTGCCAATACAGGGCGAAATATTTGTATTGTCCCGTTAATAGCCGCATCACGCGAGTTGAGTCCACCGGCACGATGTCGTGCTATGTTTTCGGCAACCACAATAGCATCATCAACCACAATACCCATTACAATAATGACTGCCGCTAATGTTGTATTGTTGATGGTATAGCCTAATAGGAAACCACAGATTAGGGTGGTGCTGATAGCAAAGGGAATACCCATGGCTACCCAAATGCCAGAGCGCATATTTAAAAAAATAAAAAGAGTAAATAGAATCAGCGCGAAACCAATCGTGCCATTTATAGCGATGATGCCAAGGCGGTTGCGGATATCAATGGATTCATCATCCAGCACAACAAGGTCAATATCGGTATGTTTTAAGTTATGTTTCTCGAAATCGGATACGGCTTGTTTAAATGCGCTAAGCGATTCAATAATACCGTAAGTCCCATTTTTGACGATGGTAAATAAAATTGCCTCATGACCATTTACTTTTATAATTTGTTTGTCGCGATTAAACCCATGTTTGATTTCAGCAATGTCTTGTAAAGTAATAGCCTTACCTTGGAAGCCTGCTTGGATATAGAGTTTTTCCAGTTTATCAATGCTATCAAGCTGTGCATTAATGGTAACGGCGGGTTCATCTTTTATTTTGATATTCCCAGCAGGTTGTCGGATGTGGTTGTTCTCGATCTCATTAATTACTTGGCTTAGTGGGATGTTGTATTTAACTAGTTTTTTAGGATCAACCTTGATTTGAATTTCTTGCTGATAATAGCCATAGCGGTTCACACTATTAATTTGTGGTAAGTTAGTGAGTTGTAATTCTAGGCTTGTTGCATATTGTTGTAATGCCTTACGCGCTTCTGTATCTAAAAGATGTTGCTTGGTATTAATGAGCGCCACATCAACAATGGCTTTCTTCGATGTTTTGTAAACTTCTACTGTGGGTTTATCGCGAACTTCGGCAGGGAGTTTCGCTGAGAGTGCCGCGTTACGTAGTTCGGTAATAATTTCATCTTTGTCTGGGTGGTCTTTTTCAATTTCGACAGTAATACTGGTTGAGCCAGGGCTAACGGAGCTAATGATGCGGCGTATACCGCTGACCGTTTTTAGTTCTTTTTCTAATTCCCGGGTAACGAAATATTCAACCTCATTGGCTGTGGCACCAGGATACAAAGCGGAAACGCGAACATTATCAAAGGTGATAGCAGGCATTTCTTCTTTTTTAATGTTTTGCCAGGCTAATACCCCACCGACCAAAATACTAATGAAAATTAAATTGGTTAAAAGGTGCCGATCGGCAAAATAAGCGATTAGTTTTGTCATCATTTACTGCTTCGTGCTTTGATTGGTTACGTTCCTGTTAACTCATTGTTTTTCATATTATTACGATACTGATGACAGATTCCTAGTTTGTTTTGTGTTTTATTGAGGGTTAGGACGCATGATTGTGTATCAAGTTCAGTCTGCAAACTAGGGGTTGACTTCTAAATGAGAATCATTATTATTACGTTTTATATATCTTATTGCAATAATTATTGCTGACTAACAATTAACCAGACTGAATGCTTATGAATACAAATGAACCCAATAAACCTCAAATTCCACCTCAGGTTGCGCCGGGTGATCCTGCTCAACATTTGTGTTTAAACAGCGAAAGTTTGTTTGGTGGCCGGCGTCGAATCTTTATTCAACACGGGGATCAACACTATTTCTTGCAGATTACTCGTCAATGAAAGTTAATCCTCACGAAATAAGTCTTCTGCAATGCTCCAACGGTGCCCAGCGATGTCATGATAATATGGCCAGGTAGATGAGAGTTAACATTAAACACACAGCGAGCCCTTTTATAATAAGTGCTATGTCATTTATTATACCGCAGGTGTTATTTGCTCATTTGAGAGACCAAGTTATTGCCGTGTTTGGTTTCCATATGAACGTTATCAATACGGTGTGGAAGATTACCTTCAGTTTGGGTGATTTTCCTGAAACTACCACTGATACCACTAACTCAACAGAAGTTAGTGTCTACGCCTCTAATAATACCGATAAATTTTTAATATCAACGCCAGCGATAAAATCTGCTGGGGCGTAAGCTACGGTCAGGGGATAGAAACATGAGTTTTACGAGGAGAAAGGACATGAGAAAACTAATTGGGATTGTTGCAGGTGTATGCCTAAGTAGCCAAGCATTTGCAGCAGTGGATGAAAAAGCAGTATTGCATCATTATGCTGATATTGCGCATGCCATGTATGAAGATTCTTTGATTACGGCAAAGCAATTACAAACTGCAGTAAATAAATTAATTGCTAAACCCACTGAAAAGAATCTAGCTGCTGCACGTACAGCCTGGAAATCTGCTCGTGTCCCTTACCAGCAAACCGAAGTCTATCGGTTTGGTAATGCCATCGTGGATGACTGGGAAGGTAAAGTAAATGCCTGGCCTTTGGATGAAGGTTTAATCGACTATGTTTCTGCTAGCTATGGTGATGAATCCGATGAGAACCCTTATTACACAGTCAATGTGGTGGCGAATAAAAGTTTAATGCTATCAGGACGTAAAATTGATGCTAGCAAGATCACTAAAAAACTATTAGCCGAAACATTGCATGAGGTTGATGGTGTTGAAGCGAATGTAGCAACCGGCTATCACGCCATTGAGTTTCTACTTTGGGGGCAAGACCTCAATGGAACCGGACCAGGAGCAGGAAGTCGCCCAGCAACTGATTTTGATACCAAGAATTGTTCTCAGGGACATTGCGATCGTCGCGCTGGTTATCTTAAAGCCGCGACGGATTTGTTGGTAGATGATTTGACCTGGATGATGAAGCAATGGACTCAGAACGGCCAAGCTCGTCAGGAATTAATGAAAGATGGTAGCAAAAAAGGTTTAGCGATTATCTTCACGGGCATGGGCAGTTTATCTTACGGTGAGTTAGCCGGTGAGCGCATGAAATTAGGTTTAATGCTACATGACCCAGAAGAAGAGCATGATTGCTTTAGTGATAATACCCATTGGTCCCATTATTATGATGTAAAAGGTATCCAGAATATCTATACCGGTCGTTATACCCGAATCAATGGTAAAACCTTATCCGGTCCGAGTGTTTCTGATTTAGTTGCTGGTAAAGATAAACAAATTGATGTGACACTGAAGAAAAATTTAGATGCAACGATGGCTAAAATGCAAGTGTTAGTCGATAGTGCTGAGAAGAAGAATCAAGCCTATGATCAGCTCATTGCTAATAACAATGAGAAAGGTAACGCGAAAGTACTCGCTGCCATTAATGCATTGCTTGATCAAACTAAGACGATTGAAAAAGCGGTAGCTACCTTAGGTCTAGCAAAAATCGCTTTTGAAGGTTCAGATAGCTTGGATGCACCTAATGAGGTGTATCAATAAACGTTGTAGTACGTTTTCTTTCATACCTATATGGGCCTGTATTGGGCCCATATTTACTTTGAGGAAAGATGATATGTTATGTAAAAGCCAAATTTTGGGTTTGTTTGTGCTTATCGGAACGCATCAGCTCGCGCTAGCTGATGCAAGTATTACCCAACCAACGACGGATTTTTCTAAGCCTGAGCAATACGAAAATTATCCTGCTGGGGCGGCCACCTATACTAAAAAAATTAATAAGGATGCCTTTTCCTCACCTTCGGCAAATATGTCGTTTGAGAAAGAAATCGACTTTAAAGTCGGTAATGGGTTTTTTAAACGGGTTTGGGTATCGGCACCGGCATCGACTCAAGCCTCAGATGGCCTAGGGCCGTTATACAATGCCCGCTCTTGCCAACGCTGCCATTTAAAAGATGGTCGTGGTCATCCACCTTCTGGGCAAAGTGATAATGCTGTTTCCATGTTTCTACGTTTAAGTATTCCTGCGCAAAATGAAGCACAGCGTCAACGCTTAGCCAGTTTAAAAGCGAATGTAATTCCTGAGCCGACTTATGGTGGGCAGTTACAAGATTTTGCTATTCAGGGACATCGTGCTGAAGGGCAAATGAAAATTGAATATGAAGAAGTCCCGGTTAAATTAGCCGATGGTACCGTGGTGAATTTACGCAAGCCAACTTATTCGGTGACTGACTTAGGTTATGGCCCCATGCACCCAGATACCATGTTGTCACCACGTGTTGCGCCACAAATGATTGGCTTGGGTTTATTAGAAGCTATTGCCGAAGCCGATATTGTCAAAAATGCCGATCCTGAAGATAAAAATAAAGATGGTATTTCCGGTAAGCCGAATCGGGTTTGGAGT
>CAZPAE010000229.1:0-5219 GCA_964584455.1 uncultured Thioalkalispiraceae bacterium | reverse complement strand
ATCAACATCAATGCCGATACCTTCTAAGAAGTTAACCAGACCGATACGCTCGATCATTTCACCAGTACGTTCGTGCTCTAATGCATTTTCAGCAAAGAAGTCGATCGTTTCAGAAGCGATTTCAACCAGACGCTCGTAATCTTCTGGGGTGTCTAGCTTCATGAAAGGCACAATGACGGTACCCATCAAGTCACCAATCTTCAATGTACGCTTACCACCAATTAGTAAGGTAATACCTTTGTCATCCCCTGGAGAAAGAGCTTTAGGCATAACGTTCAGGCAGTGCATGCAACGCACACAGTTTTTGTTTTCGATTTCGAGTTCGTCACTGTCGGTTAAGCTCATGCAGTTTGATGGGCAGCGAGTGATGACGTTATCGATAACGTATTGACGACCTTTCTTTTCAACAAAGCTTTTAACTTCAGCTTGGTCTACTTTGATTTCGTCACGCCAAGTACCGATGACAGCAAAGTCAGCGCGCTCGATTGAGTTAACGCAGTCATTTGGGCAACCAGATACTTTGAATTTGAATTTGTAAGGAAGAGCAGGGCGGTGAACATCGTCGGTGAAGGTATTAACAAGGTGACGATGAATGGCATGTTCGTTAGCACAAGATTGCTCACAACGCGCCGCACCAACACAGCACATCGCAGTACGTACACAAGGACCTGCACCACCTAAGTCCCAACCGTACTCGTTAACTTCATCAAAGAAGTGTTGAGTCGCTTCAGTGGTAGCACCGATGAACATGATGTTACCAGTCTGGCCGTGGAAGGTGACCATACCTGAACCATATTTTTCCCAGCTATCAGCTAGTTGGTTCAGCATGTCTGTGGTGTAGTAGTTACCAGCAGGTGGTTGAATACGTAAAGTGTGGAATTCTTTTGACTCAGGGAAAGCATGACCCACTTCTGAGAAGCGAGGGATGATACCACCACCGTAACCGAAGACGGAAACCGTACCACCTTTCCAATAACCTTTACGGGTTTCGTAGGAGTGTTCAAGTTGTCCTAATAAAGAGTTGCACATCTCGTTAATACGTTTCTCCGGATGCTGATCACGCATACGTTTGAAACCAGAGATGAAACTTGGCCAGGGGCCTTCTTCGAGGACATCTAGCATTGGCGTTGGGTGAATCTTGTTTTTATCCATGGCTTTCTCCTTTGGATAGTAACTCGTTAATTAGCCGGCTAATTTTGCTCATCTTTCATGTTGCTGGTTTCGCGCGAAGACAACAACATGTAAAAACCGATGTTTATTTGACTGAGCGAAGTCTAGGTCTATGTGGCTTCGGCGAGAACCTCACCTATGGGGTGATTCGACATATACCACTTACCCCATTGGGGGTAGATAAAAAATAACCAAACTTATTTATATCCGCCCATTTTCCCAGAGCAATGTAGGTTAACGACACAATCCTTAGTAAAATCAATGAATTACTCGATCGCCCGTGTTTTAGCGATGCGCGATTATATATCCATGTGATTGGCGTGGGAATAGTTTGGCGAATATTTTTCAGCATATAAATCACCACATTGTATTAAAATAACAGGAAGTTTTAATACGGCCGTCATATTGATGCTCGACTCAGCGAAACACATATCGGTTAGCCCCGGCGAACCTTTCGATCTAAATCAGCGACAAGCGTACCAAAATTGGCGTGCGCAAAAGCTGCAGGATTACCCCACCGATGCGCGCCAGCTCATGGTGGAGATTGCCGATCCCAGCGCATTGACCCCTGATGAGAAAACGGCGCTGCTGGCTAACTTAGCTAAAACCAACATCGCCTTATATAAGTGTACTGGCAAGCCCATGGGCAAGACTCAGGTACGTGAGCTGGGCCAACAGTTAGGTTTAGTACAACTGGACAATAACCTGTGTTCCGATGAAGGCATTAGCGCATTGCAAGTGAGTGATAATGGCCAGAAACGGGGATATATTCCTTACACCAACAAACGATTAAGTTGGCACACCGATGGATACTACAATGACATGGCCCTACAAATTCATGGCATTGTGATGCACTGTGTGTCACCGGCGGCCGAAGGCGGTGAGAACCTTTATCTTGATCATGAAATTTTGTATCAATGTCTGCGCGATCATAACCCCGATTACATTCGTGCTTTAATGCATCCGCAAGCCATGATCATTCCACCGAATATTGAACAGGGCGAGTTTATTCGTGGTGAAACTGTTGGTCCGGTTTTTTCCATACGAAATGACGGACATTTACATATGCGCTATTCCGCACGCACACGCAACATTCAATGGCGTGATGATGCAGACACACAAGCGGCTACAGCATTTATCACTGATTACCTTGCCAGTGATTCGCCTTACATATTCCGTTATCGATTAAATGCGAATGAGGGTGTTATTAGTAACAATGTATTGCATAATCGCACCTCGTTTGAAAATGACAATGTCACACAGCGTTTATTGTATCGAGCACGCTATGTGGATCGCGTAGCAACGCCACTGTCATCAATGAAAGGGTAAATACCATGTTATGGTTAAGCGAAGTACTTCTACAACAACAGCATGAGCTCAATTCGTTTGATGAGCTTAAAGCGTTGATCACTGAACGTGCGGCACAAGGTGAAATGTTCTTTCGCATGGACGTGAAACCACCGTTCCAAGATACCCCCACCAATTGGGAAGACCAACTTGAGTCTGCTTTTACTAGCGGACAACGACGTTAACAAGCAGGTAACACACATGTTTTGGACCGAAGATAGAGATAGCAAAAAAGCCTATGAAGTACCGAATGATGTCGTCGACATCAGTTTTAAACTGGATTGTAAAATGCTACCGCTCGATCATGCGCAATCCTTATCAACTGCCATACAAACCGCATTACCTTGGTTTGAACAAGAAGCCTTAGCGGGTTTACATTTAATTCATGTGGCAGAGTCAGGTAATGGTTGGCATCGACCGGAAGATCCCGAAAATGAAATCTTATGTTTATCACGTCGTACTCGCATGACCTTACGCGTACCCGAACACCGAATTAATGATGCCCACCAGCTCACCGGTACCCAAATGGATATCGAAGGCCATGCCTTAACCGTGAAAGAAGGCAATATCAAATCGTTAAGTGCGTTACCGACCATGTTTTGCCGCTATGTGATTACCGAAGAAGGCATGGATGAAAATGACTTCCTGCAACACATGGCCAAGGTGCTACACGATAGAGCCATTCCGGTAATGAAATTGATGGCGGGTAAACAGCACAGAATGCACTTGGATAGCGGTGACATCTTTACCCGTAGTTTAATGGTGGCCGATCTGAACCCGGATCAAGCCGTGAAGCTACAACAAGAAGGCATCGGGGAAGGACAAAAATACGGTTGTGGTTTGTTCATCCCGCAAAAAGGCATCAAAGCAGTCAATTCTGAGGAATAAATTGGCCTGATATAAATCATCTACTCCTCTTGGGGTGGTTGATTCCGAAGCAAAAATCCAGATAATAAGCCGACTTAAAGAATTGGGTGTGAGTTCACACATAAGAGATTAAGAGAGGATCTAAGCAATGGCATACGAAATAGACGGTAAAACCATTGAAACCAACGAAAATGGCTACTTATTAAATCCAGAAGATTGGTCAGAAGGATTAGCACAGCTCATCGCTGATGAAGAAGGCGTAGGCTCGTTGAGCGAAGAACACTGGGATATTATCAAGTACTTACGTGATGAGTACATGAATAATGCTCAAAACCAACCCAATGAACGCACCATTTTAAAGGCAATGACCGAAAAATGGGGCCGTAAGGTAGGCCAGAAAGACACTTTTTCACTGTTTCCGCTCATGCCATCAAAGCAAGGCGGCAAAATTGCCGGATTGCCTGAGAGCCGTCGCAAAGGTGGATACTAAAAAAGCGTGATATCCCTGCCAAAAGTAATATAGAGCAGGGGTAGCGTGTTTGCTATATTCAGTCCCATGATTGGGGCTTAGCACCAACACTGAATACATTTCACAGATTGAAGCGAGGTTTGCGATGAGCGACAAGCAAGAGAAAATCAAGAAAATGCTCGAAATGCAGAAGAAGTTCATGGAATATGAACACGAGCATGGTGTCACCCCAGAGACCTACTACGCAGCAGAAGAAGGTCATCCGCTACACAACTATCGCCAAGAGTACATGGATTTGGCGAACGATGTATGCAACATGGCACACTCTGATAAAGGTTCTATCCGCGACTAATCCCGCGTATCAGTTACCGTAAAAAAGGCCGCTTTAAGCGGCCTTTTTTGTGTTCATTTCCCCTCAAAATAACTTCACAAATCACTTTAACACCACATTAATAATCTACGCTAATTAATTGTAATTTAATAGATTTTCTTATCGCTCTTTGCGCCCAGCCAGTTGTTCCCGCCGTGATACGCATAAAGTTGGTATAGCCTTTGCTCCTTACTACCTAAAAAGCAGGTATTGTTAGCCGCCAGACGTAATATATCGATGCTAACACCTTGATTAAAAAGACATTGTTAAACGATGCGGACAATCGAAAGGGCGCATAATGGTTAAACTCATACTATATATAACACTCACGGCGGCAAGCATTGGCCAGGCGCTTGCCGACGATATCCACCTCCTGATCAATGGCCACTCCATCCACATGGAAGACCGCGACAATTACAACGAAAACAACACCGGCTTAGGCCTGCAATACGACTTCGAAGAACGGGGCGGCTGGATCAACCTGATCAACTTCAGCACCTTCAAAGACAGTAACAACGAAACCTCACGCTATATCGGGTTTGGTACCAAAGCGCGCGGCACCACCGGTGGCAGCGACCCCTGGCATTTTGACATTGGTGCGTTTGCGTTTGTCATGACCCGCAAAGACTACAGAGACAACCAACCCTTCTTCGGTGTACTGCCTTTTGTTTCCTTCGGTTCCAAAAACGTGGGGCTGAATGTGACTTACGTGCCTGCGGTCAGCGACCGCATTGTGGATGTGATTTACATCCAAGGTATGATTCGGTTTGGTGGGGATTGAGGGGACTATAAAATTTATACTCGCCGCAGTGCGAGCCGGATCTGTTTTTCAATTTCGATAATAATAAACAATGTGACACCCACCGCCACGATTAACAAGCCATCGGTTAAAGGTATGGCTTCGGTCGTGAAAACCGTTTGTAGTGGTGGTAAGTAGGTAATAGCAAACTGTGCAATTGTGATGAGAATTACCACCAGCCAAACCACTTTGGTACC
>CAZPAE010000228.1:0-5235 GCA_964584455.1 uncultured Thioalkalispiraceae bacterium | reverse complement strand
AACCTTTTTGCTAGAGCAAATGTTTGGTGATGTTGTGGATCAATCTATTGCAACAAAGTATCGGGTTACAGGCAGCTGGGAAGATCCGGTGATTACTAAGATTAGCGAACCGGTTGTGGATATCGATGACGATAGTGAGGAATATTAACATATGCTAGGGATCAAACGTTATGGATTGATGCTGACTTGTTGTCTGAGTCTGATGTCAATGCCAACGGTGGCAGAGGACAAAGTTTATATTTTACAGGCAGAGCAATGGAATGTGCCTAGACAAGCCAGTAGTTTATTATCCATGCCAGGACTGCGTGAGGCGGTGCAGGCCTACGAAACCACGCCTAATGGACGTTTTGTTATTCAACACCCTCAAGGTGAGGAAGGAACATTGTGGGCACATGAATTGCGTGGTTGGTTAGTTTCATTAGGTATCGCGTCAAAAGATATTGATATTATGCCAGGTGCTGGCCCATCAAATCAGTTGGAAATGCGTATCCAGCCCCCATCATTAAATGTAAATCAATAGTTGTTTTTTAATCATGTTTAAGTTTGCAGCGATACAAATGGCCTCAGGTCCCAATGTGGCCGGAAACCTCAATGAAGTGGATCGATTAATTAGCCAAGCCGCAGACTTAGGCGCTAATTTAGTGGTTCTGCCTGAGAATTTCGCCTTCATGGGAATGCAAGAAAGCGATGTGTTATCTATTGCCGAGCAACCTGACGAAGGGCCTATCCAAGATTTTTTACGCGAACGTGCACGCCAGCACCAAATTTGGATTGTTGGCGGGACGCTCCCATTGGTGGCGGATACCCAGCATGTTTTTGCCAGTTGTTTAACATTTAACGCAGCCGGCGAGTTGGCAGCTAGGTATGATAAACACCATCTATTTGATGTGAGTATTGATGAGTCTGAGGAAACATATAAAGAGTCTGATACAATTGCGCCAGGAAGTCAGCATACATGGCTGGACTCGCCTTTTGGGCGTATCGGGTTTTCGGTTTGTTATGATATCCGTTTCCCAGAACTGTATCGCCAATGGTTAGAGACGCCAGTCGATGTTATTGTGGTGCCTTCGGCATTTACGGCAACTACCGGTAAGGCGCATTGGGAGCCATTAATTCGTGCCCGTGCTATAGAAAACTTATGTTATGTTGTTGCACCTAACCAAGGTGGCTATCATGTTAACGGTCGTGAAACCTATGGTGATAGTATGATTGTCTCTCCTTGGGGAGAAGTGTTAGATAGGTTGGCTCGTGGTTCAGGTGTGGTGATAGCCGATATCGATTTAGATAACCAACACAGATTAAGACAAACTTTTCCGGTGTTGCAGCATCGGCGAATTAACATTGGAAATGCAAATGAATGATCAGTATCTCGCATTAGCTCGTCAGCAATTATTGGAACCAGCGCAGCTGGATGATGCCGCATTGCAAAAAGTGATCAACAGTATCATGGGTAACGCCATCGATTATGCGGATCTCTATTTCCAGACTAGCCGGCAGGAATCATGGCTGCTAGAAGATGGCATCGTAAAGGATGGCCAACACAATATTGAACAGGGTGTAGGTGTACGAGCCATTAGTGGTGAGAAAACCGGTTTTGCCTATTCTGATGAAATACTGTTACCTGCTTTATCCTCGTCCGCAGAAGCTGCTCGTGCTATCGCACGTCAGGGTCAAACCGGGCAGCTACAGCCTTGGCACTCTAATGCCATCGCACCTTTATATAGTGCAGATGATCCTTTAGCGGTATTAAGTGCAGATGAAAAAATTGCTTTATTGCGTGCCGCAGATCAACGAGCACGCCAACAAGACTCGCGAGTACAACAAGTCATCGTATCATTGGCCGGTGTGCACGAAGTGGTATTGATTGCCGCCAGTGACGGCACCCTTAATGCTGATGTAAGACCATTAGTACGCATGAATGTCAGTGTTATCGCAGAACAAAATGGTCGTCGTGAGCAAGGTAGTGCTGGTGGTGGTGGTCGAGTGGATTACCACTATTTCCAACAACAAGAACGGGCGTTAGCCTTTGCTGATGAAGCAGTGCGACAAGCTTTAGTGAATTTAGACGCAAAAGATGCACCGGCAGGTACCATGCCCGTTGTACTTGGCCCCGGTTGGCCTGGTGTATTATTGCATGAAGCGGTTGGTCATGGTTTAGAAGGGGATTTTAACCGTAAAGGCAGTTCGATTTTTTCCGGTCGTATTGGTGAGCAAGTGGCCTCAGAGCATTGTACTGTGATTGATCATGGTGCCATGGCAAATCGACGTGGCTCATTAAGCATTGATGATGAAGGTACACCGACACAAGAAAATGTATTAATCGAAAATGGTATTCTAAAAGGTTATATGCAAGATAAGCATAATGCGACCTTAATGAATATGGCACCGACCGGCAATGGTCGTCGTGAATCCTATGCACACTTGCCAATGCCTCGTATGACCAATACGTATTTAGCGAACGGTAACTATGATCCTCAAGAGATTATTGCTTCAGTGGATAAGGGTATTTATGCGGTAAACTTCGGTGGCGGACAAGTAGATATTACCTCAGGTAAGTATGTTTTCTCTGCTAGTGAAGCCTATATGATTGAAAAGGGTAAAGTGACTTACCCGGTTAAGGGAGCCACCTTAATTGGTAATGGACCAGAATCCATGAACTTAGTGAGTATGGTGGGCAATGATATGCAATTGGATACAGGGGTAGGCGTTTGCGGTAAAGAAGGGCAAAGCGTACCTGTTGGCGTTGGGCAACCAACTTTACGTGTGGATCGATTAACTGTTGGTGGGACGAGCGCATGAGTCAAGTAATGGCCAAACATCGTTTACCGGATGATGTTTTATTTGATACTTCTGGTAGCCGAGATATTGTTGAGTTTATGTTACAAGAGGCTAAAGCCAAAGGTGCTACGGCCAGTGAAGCAGGTTTAAGTGTTGAGGCAGGGCTATCAATAACAGTTCGCTTGGGTGAGGTTGAAACCATTGAACATAATCGTGATAAGAGTTTAGGCGTCACGGTTTATTTTGGTCAGCGTAAAGGCTCCGCCAGTACAACAGATTTCACACGACAAGCAGTGAGTGAGACTGTCAGTGCCGCATGTGATATTGCACGTTATACTGAAGAAGATCAGTATGCAGGTTTAGTAGATGAAACCTTTTTAGCCAAAGACTATCCTGATTTAGATTTATCCCACCCTTGGGATGTGACTCCCGAACAAGCGATCGAACAAGCTAAGCAATGTGAGTCGGTGGCGTTGGATTACGATAAGCGAATCAATAACTCTGAAGGGGCGTATATATCGAGTCATAGTACCTATCGTATTTATGCGAATAGTCTAGGTTTTATGGGTGACTATGCATCAACTCGGCATAGTAATGGTTGTACCGTGATTGCAAGCCAAGATGAACGCATGGAGCGAGATTATTGGTATAGCGTGTCACGTCAATCGTCTGAGTTAGAATCCGGTGACTATGTGGGCCAAATGGCCGGGAAACGGGTGATTGAACGTTTAGGCGCGCAACACATAAAAACCCAGAAGTTACCCGTTGTTTTCCAAGCAGAAGTGGCGCGTGGTTTGTTAGGCCATTTAGTGCGAGCCATTAGTGGCGGCGCGTTATACCGCAAAGCGTCTTTTTTATTAGATAAATTAGGCCAACCTATTTTACCCGAGCGAATTCGCATTGATGAGCGACCTCATTTGCTTCGGGCCTTGGGAAGTGCTCCATTTGATAATGAAGGTGTGGCGAATAGGGCACATGATATTGTGACCGATGGCGTGTTACAAAGTTATGTTTTAGATGCGTATGCTGCACGGCGTTTAGATATGCAGACCACAGGTAATTCTGGTGGGGTACACAATTTATTTATTAGTGATGATGGTAAAGATCTCGCTACATTATTAAAAGAAATGGATAAAGGTATCCTGGTCACCGAGGTAATGGGGCAAGGCGTGAATATTGTTACTGGCGATTACTCTCGCGGGGCAACCGGTTTCTGGGTTGAAAATGGTCAAATTCAGTATCCTATCGAAGAATTTACTTTGGCCAGTAATCTTGCCGATATGTATCAACGTTTAGTGGCGGTGGGCAGCGATGTGGATACTCGCAGTAGTTTGTGTACCGGATCGTGGTTGTTAGAAGAAATGACCATTGCTGGCGGTTAGATTAAGAACAGCGTTGCTAAGCCTAGGAATACGAAGAATCCAACCACATCGGTAATAGTTGTTAGCACAACGCCGCCAGAGAGAGCGGGATCGGCCTTCATTTTCTTCAGTGCCAATGGGATAGTGGCACCGGCAATAGCCGCCACAATCAAGTTCACAATGATCGCGATACCAATCACGATACTTAAACTGAAATTCCCATACCAAAGTTCTGATACCGCGGCGATAACGATAGCCCAGATGATGCCATTCCAAATACCCACACTCATTTCTTTTAATAGTAATCGTTTGGCATTGGTACTGCTGATTTGTCCCAGGGCCATTGCACGAATCACTAGGGTTAAGGTTTGGCTACCGGCAATACCGCCCATGCTGGCGACGACAGGCATGAGCACGGCTAATGCGACTAATTGATCGATAGTGGTATCGAATTGACGAATCACCCAAGCAGCTAATAGTGCGGTGATGAGATTAACGCCTAACCAAAGCGCGCGTCGCCGGGTACTTTTAATCACTGGGGCAAATAAATCTTCTTCTTCAGTTAAGCCAGCCATCCCCATGAAGGAGTGATCGGCCCGATCACGGATAACGTCGACCACATCATCAATGGTGATACGACCTAATAGTTTATTGTTTTCATCCACCACCGGTGCCGTGACCAGGTCACGCCGTTCGAATAAGTTGGCAACATCTGCCGCGGGGGTGGTAGCGGGGATCCCATCGGTATGATCATTCATAATGTCGCCGACCATGATCTCTGCTTCATGGGTGAGTAACTCATTGAAGGAGAGCGTCCCGAGGAATGTACCATCACGATCCACAACAAATAAATTATCTGTGGTATCGGGGATCTCGCCGCGGCGTCGTAAATAACGAAACACCACATCTAAGGTAATATCTGCTCGTACAGTGACGGTATCCAGATCCATTAAGCCGCCAGCGGTATCTTCTGGATAGGCCAAGATAGAACGTAAGCGCTCACGTTCTTGGTATTCGAGCGTGAGTAATAATTCTTGAATCACATTCTGCGGCATCTCCGGCAGAATGTCGGCCAGGTCATCGGTATCAAGACTTT
>CAZPAE010000227.1:0-5249 GCA_964584455.1 uncultured Thioalkalispiraceae bacterium | reverse complement strand
GCGATGCAACAGCGGAAGAAATCTCACACGGGCACGTTGGTACCCATTAATCCACATGCCCATGTACGTAGCATAGCCATGAGAGTATGCTACGGGGATCTCTTAGAGTTGTTTTAATGCCGCTAAAATATCACTCGGCTCCATACGCTTTTTATAATCCAACTGTGCAAATGCTGCCACAATAATGCCATCTGGCTTAATGACATAGGAACCGGGTACAGGCAACCCTAAACGTCCTTTGCCATTATATTCCTCGATATCCAGTTTAAACTTTGTTTTATATAATTGATGTACCTCTTGAGGTAACTCAAAGTAAAGTCGATAAGACTTAGCCACACCATCATCTAAGTCACTTAGAATTTCAAACGGGTAATTATCTTTTTTAACTTGTTGAAGTGACTTATCCGGTGTCTGCGGAGTAACAGCAATGAGCTGTGCATTATATTTCTTAAAAACAAGTAGGCTTTCTCGCAAAGCATGTAGTTGCAAATTACAGTATGGACACCAAGCACCACGATAGAAAATAAGTACCACCGGACCTTGTTTTAATTTATCTGACAACTTTACTGCTTGGCCAAGAGCATTCTTTAAAACAAAGTCCGGTGCTTTACTACCCACGGCTAATCCAGGCTCAGGTAATTGGTGGGCAATCGCTTTTGCCCCTGCTTCCATTACCGCTTTGTCATCGACACTAAGTTGTGCACCACCTTGTTTTGCTCTTTGCTCATGGAACTGATCAATACGCTGTTGAATGTTCGGTAAGTTTTCGGCATGTACAGTCAAAACACTCGCTGTGAAACCTATCAAAACTATTAGCCACTGAACACTGCTACGATACATATCGCCTCCTCAATACTATGTTTTGTGCCAAGGTTTGACTTGTATGCTAAGGACAAGTTCTATGCCTTAGGTCACATGTAGTTTTGACTATAAAGCTCGCGCTTTAATTCATATTCATCAAACCCATGCAATACTTTATCACCGACCATAAAAAGTGGTACACCTACACCACCTAAGTCAGACATGATGTGATTATTCTCCTCTGAGGACTCCACATCATACTCACAGTACTTAATGTCATTCTCTTCAAACAAAACCCGCGCTTGCCGACAATAAGGACACCAGCCGGTGCTAAACATCACCACATGATGATCCCGTTGTGCAAAGGGTTTTGCACAATAAACACGTGCAGGACCACTGGTTAATACCATTAAGATACTAAAACTGATCCCAATTGCCGCCAAAGCAACATAGGGAGATAACGACTTAAATCGTGACATACTTATCTCTCCAGTCATTTCAGGCTATTACATTACCCGTATAGAAAATAGATGTACATATTATGATTTACTAATAGTGGCATGTAAAATGCATTATTTATGACGTTAGCGTTAATACGACAGATTACTGTCGCCCCACAAGAAAGGAGCAGTGCCATGAAACCTATTCCACTACAACTGATCACTGTCAAGCTGGAAGATGGTCAACAAGGTATTTTCATCGGTACCCCATTAATTGGTGAACCCAGCACCATGAAAAATAATCAAGTCAGTGAAATTTGGTTTTCTGATGTTCGCGGCTTGCCGGATACTATGCCGCTGGACGAATTAATTGAATTAGTGAAGGCACAACTTTGCCAATCGAAAGAAATATTACATTAAACTGTCATATTAATCGCGCCGTCTTGCCAGTGTTAACCCATCGCTCAGTGGCAATAAGCTTATATCAACTCGTGTGTCCTGATGAATAAAGCGATTCAACTCTCGAATGGCAACCGTATCTTCGTCATTGATACTTTGATCCGCAACCGATCCACCCCACAGTACGTTATCAATCGCAATCACACCGCCTGGGCGAATCAATTGTAAACACGCCTCATAATAATGCCGATAGTTTTGTTTATCGGCATCAATAAAGGCAAAATCAAATGAACTAGCCTGCCCTTGCTCAATAGAAGCCTGTAACGTTTCTAAGGCTGGGGCAATCACTAAGTTAATCTTTTGTGTCACACCGGCTTCTTGCCAATAGCGCTGTGCAATGGCTGTCCACTCCTCACTCACATCACAGGCAAGAATCTCACCGTCTTCAGGCATCGCCATGGCCATTGCTAAACTGCTATATCCGGTAAAGACACCGACCTCAATGACCCGCTTGACACCAAGTAGGCGCATCAGCAATGCCATAAACTGACCTTGCTCGGGTGAAATCTGCATAGCAGACATGGTTAACTTGCTGGTTTCTTCGCGCAGACGCGCCTGGATATCCGATTCACGTAGTGAATGGCTTAATAAATAATCATATAGCGTATCGGTTAATGTAAGACTGCGGTTCGACATAGCTAAATTATGCCAAAGATAACGACAATGACATAGCAATTTTGTTATTAAGATTTATTGAGATAAACCTGGCGAACCCATTGGTTAAATACATCTACCCAATCGGCATCAAATTGCTGATTAACTTGGGCATTAATCTCTGCCACCACCCGCAATACGGTACGACGATGCTCACGATGTGCACGGGTATGTGTCATTGCTTCAAATGTATCAACAATGGACAATAATTTGGCACCATCGCAAATTTGATCACCTTGCAATTGATTAGGATAACCTTGTCCATCGACCCGCTCATGGTGTTGCAATACAATTTCACTGGCAGCTGACCAGATAGTCAATTGCTCGAGTAATTGCGCACCGAGTTCAGGGTGTATAGCTAAACTATGGCGTTCTTCTTCGGTATAAATACCTTCTTTTTTCAATAATGACTGCGGTAAAAAAATCATTCCCACATCATGCACATAGATGGCCGCACGTAATTGATCTTGCTCGATAGGGTTTCCAGCAATGGCATTCAATTGCTCTGCCATAGTCAGTTGTCGTTGCGCAACGCCTTGCTCGTAATTAAGACGCTGCTCCATAAAATTAGCCAAGCTAATAAAAAACGTTAGATCGGTCGCTTGCTCATCATTATCTGAGGAAACCTCATCTAATAGACCGGGATCTAAATGTCGTAGGACATTACGCAAATGATTAGAAAAATTAGCTAGATCTTCATGTACCTTTTCAAGTAAGGCTTGTAATGGTAATAGTTTATCAAATGCGGAATGATCACCGGCAAAGATAGCTTCGAAAGTCACCTCGACTTTTTCCAAACTGAGCAACGTGGCATCACTAAACTGGTTGTCGTATTCGATTCTATCTTCGCGCATATCATCGAGAATATTTTCTAACGCATGGATGAATTCGGATAATGCATTTAACTGCATCATGCGCAAATTACTTTTTATGGAATGTAATACCCGGAATAACGCATGCAACTGATCATGCTTATCTTCAGCATATTCAAGTTCAACCAAAATAGCCTGAACTTGTTCAAACGCATCATGAAATTCATCACGAAAATCATTAACAAGTTCAGTATCGATAACGGGTGTTGCGTCTTGATTAGGTGGCGGTACCATTGTTCGTTATTCTCAGCAGTCGTATTCCCATATGCCACACAATAAGTAGCTTCATAAATCGTGCTGCGTTATCAGTATTATCGGTATTTATGCCAAAAATTTAAAAAAAATCAGGCACAAAGCGGGAAAAAACTATCTTTATCGACGCATATATTCGTCAACGAACTCTTTCTTTAACATATTGATGTGCTTAATTTTCTTGCGTGAAACGCGATACTCAAAATTACCACCATAGACTTTTCGGTTGAAGATCAGCCGAGTTCTAGTCACTTTAACTAATAAACCACGGTGTTCCTTACCCTCTTTTGTGACAACCACAAAATAACGTCCCACATAATTAGCGATATTTTCCAACTTAACAGGAACAAAAGGGCTCTCACGTTTTTGCTTTTTAGCGGCTAAAGGATCGGGCTGAACCTCGCCAGGTGAAGGAAATAGAGCACTGGATTCTTCCTCTGCCTCGGGCTGTTCAATCGTTTCGGTCGTCTCTGTAGTAACAGCCCCGGCTTCAGTAGCATCTTGCCCATTAGCTTGGGGTACTTCTGTACCTTGCTCATCAGTTAATAAAGCAGGATCCGTTTGTGGGTCTTGTTGTTCTGCACCTTCTGACTCTGATTCCTGTAAATAACCATATGCTTCATTAGGATCAATTTCACCAGACTCAATAGCGGTAGACAATTTCTCTAGGTTACTCATGCCCACTTGAGAGAGCAGCATGAAAATCGTCGCGATAAAAACTATGCTAGACAGTAAATAAATGAGAAAGGGTTTCTTCGCATCAAACCAATTGGTAATCGCAAAAATAATCGCCGCTAATGGCGAAAATAAGAAAATTAAAATTCCCCAAAGGACACTACGTTGAAAACCAACAATAACCAGCCAGATAAACCCAACTAAATTGATTAAGCCCGCAATAGCAAAAATAGCATAATAAATGCCCATCCCACTCATCTCATTTTATTTTCTGATTTCAGTAATGGTTCAAATTCTAGCGATTGGCCAGGAAATAGCAAATTTTCCTATGGAATTAATCGCTTAGTTAGCAGCAACTAGTCCTATTTTGCAGTAGATTGCAATAACCGGTGTCACAACATAGCTGTTTTATCGGATATTTGTTCACGTAACCTTAATAAACTTGGCAATAAAATCAATGTAAATACCGTACTGACTAACATTCCCCCAACAATGACCGCAGCTAAACCGCGATACAACTCAGTACCTGAGCCCGGAATTAATAACAATGGCAACATACCAAATAAACTGGTTAAGGTACTCATTAAAATAGGCCTTAATCGCAAACTTACCGCCCGCTCTACCGCATCACGCCGTGACATACCCTCTAACTCTGCTTGCCGTGTCTGATGAACGAGTAAAATGGCATTATTCACAACCAGGCCAAGTAAGATAATAAACCCAATCATGGTTAATAAATCCAAGTTCTGATGGGTAAACAGACTGACGATGCTTAATAAAAAGAAACTGCCTACCGTAGCCAATGGTAAAGCAAATAAAATTAACAGGCTGTCACGAAACGACTGAAATAATGCACTCATTAATAAATATAAAATAACCACTGCCAATAAAAAGTGACCGCTCATATTTTTAATGGCTTCTTGTAATTTATTCGCAGCACCACCATAACGGATTTCACCATCGTCCGGTAACATCGCCCGTACTTTTGGTTCTAACTGTGTTTTTAAAATAGTAACGGTTTCTTCTAAAGATTGTTGTGTCGGTGTAATTTGCAAATTCACTGTACGGCGTCTGTCTAAACGACGAATCTCATTAG
>CAZPAE010000226.1:0-5258 GCA_964584455.1 uncultured Thioalkalispiraceae bacterium | reverse complement strand
GGGATGGGTGTGTTTGAAGGGGTGCGCGCGTATAAAACAGACAAAGGGCCGGCTATCTTCCGTTTACAAGAACATACCGATAGATTATTCCAGTCAGCCCATATCATGGGTATGCCTACGCCTTTTGATAAAGACACACTGAATAAAGTCCAATGCGATGCAATTCGTGACAATCACTTAGAAACTGGATATATCCGCCCGATGTTTTTTTATGGGTCTGAAGGGATGGGCATTCGTGCCGATAACCTCCGGGTTCATACCATGGTCGCTGCCTGGGAATGGGGTGCTTATCTCGGTGCGGAAAATATGGAACAAGGTATTCGAATTCGGACCTCTTCTTTTACTCGACACCATATTAATATCACTATGTGTAAAGCAAAGGCGAATGGTAATTACATGAATTCGATGTTGGCACTGCAAGAAGCCATTCGTGATGGTTATGATGAAGCATTATTGCTTGATGTGGATGGTTATGTCGCAGAAGGCAGCGGTGAGAATATCTTTATTGTGCGCAATGGTGTGATATATACACCTGAACTCACATCGGCATTAGATGGCATCACCCGACGCACATTAATTAAATTAGCCAATGAAGCTGGGTATGAAGTTCATGAAAAACGCATTACACGTGATGAAGTGTATATTGCGGATGAAGCTTTTTTCACCGGTACTGCCGCCGAAGTCACGCCAATACGCGAGTTAGATAATCGTGCGATTGGTGCCGGTACGCGTGGACCCATTACTAAACAATTACAGCAGCGCTTTTTTGATGTGGTGCACGGACGGGTTGCTGAATATGATGATTGGTTAACTTACGTTTGATCGTTAAATCAGACAAGTTACACTTAATATATAAAGCGATTATTTTGCGCATAATGAGAGTAGATGAGATATGAGTGACGCAACTGAAAAAGTACAAGCCAACGCAGCTCAACGTTACCAAGTTACTCGAGCTGATCTTCCGTTACATTGCCCAATGGATGGCATGACACTGTGGAATTCCCATCCTCGTGTCTATCTGCCTATTGAGGAACAAGGTGGTAAAGCAAAATGCCCTTATTGCGGCGCTTTGTATGAATTAATAGACTAACTAATGGTAAGTTAGTAATGACATTGATGAGAATATGGTAACGAAACTACCCGATTTTAGCGGTGCCCGGGTGCTTGTGTTAGGCGATCTGATGTTAGATCGGTATTGGCATGGGCAAACCTCTCGTATCTCTCCAGAAGCCCCCGTTCCCGTGGTATTAGTCGGGGATGCTGAAGAACGTGCTGGTGGTTCCGGCAATGTGGCTTTGAATGTTGCCGCGCTGGGTGCGCAAGCCCAAGTAATGGGATATACCGGCGATGATGAGGCCGCCGATGCATTATCTGCCATACTCACCGCGGCCAAGGTAGATTGTGCCTTTGAACGTATTCCTGGCTGTAATACGGTGACAAAGTTACGTGTTATAAGCCGACATCAGCAATTGATCCGTTTAGATTTTGAAGATGGTTTTAATGAGCAGCGCTCAGATTTGTTGATTGCTCGAGCCAGTAAAGCCATTTCGCAAGTGGGTGCTATTGTTTTATCTGATTATGGTAAGGGCACGTTACGTGATATTCCTGCGGTTATTCAAGCAGCGCGAGCAGCCAATAAACCTGTCTTGGTTGATCCTAAGGGGAACGACTTTAGCCGCTACCGGGGGGCGTCATTAATTACGCCTAATCTGTCTGAATTCGAAGCTGTGGTTGGACACTGTGAAAGTGAACAGGCGATTGAAGAACGGGGAATGAACCTGTTAAACGAATTATCACTTGATGCATTACTCGTAACCCGTAGCGAACGGGGTATGACATTATTACGCAAAGATCAGCCTATTGTTAATTTACCGACCAAGGCCCAGGAAGTCTTCGATGTGACCGGTGCTGGGGATACGGTGATTGCTATGTTTGCGGCTGCACTGGCGGCAGGCGAGGATTTTGCTAATGCGATGGCCTTATCTAATCTGGCTGCGGGTGTTGTTGTCGGTAAGCTTGGTACGGCAACAGTGTCACCTGCTGAGTTACAACGTGCTATGCGTGGTGAGACACCTTTAACCCGTGGTGTGGTCACCGAACCTGAATTATTAACCATCAGTCAACAAGCCAAGCAACAAGGTGAAACCTTGGTGATGACTAATGGTTGTTTTGATATTTTACATCCTGGTCATGTTTCCTATTTACAAAAAGCGCGTGCCTTAGGCGATCGGCTCATTATTGCAGTGAATGATGATGCTTCCGTTGCGCGGCTAAAAGGTGATGATCGACCTATTAATAGTTTAGAGCGGCGTATGGCAGTACTAGCTGCTTTAGAGTGCGTGGATTGGGTGGTGCCATTTTCGGAAGATACGCCTGAGCGTATTATTTGTGAAGTCATGCCTAATCTATTAGTCAAAGGTGGAGACTATCAGCCAGAAGAGGTGGCAGGTGGTCAGTGTGTACAACAGCAAGGTGGTGAAGTGAAAATTCTCGATTACGTCGAAGGGCACTCTACCACTGACATTATTAAAAATATTCTCAACGGAAGTTAGTAGCCTATGATCATTGTAACCGGTGGCGCCGGATTTATTGGTAGTAATATTGTTAAGTCGCTTAATGAACGTGGACAAACCGATATTTTGGTGGTCGACGATTTAAGTGAAGGTGTGAAATTTAAAAATATCGCTGACTGTGAAATTGCGGACTACATGGATAAAGATGAGTTTATTCAGCGTATCCGCGCAGGTGATACATTTGTCAGTCAAGTTGATGCTATTTTTCATGAAGGTGCCTGTTCTGCGACGACAGAGTGGGATGGCAAGTTCATGATGTCAAATAACTATGATTATTCAAAAGCGTTACTACATTATTGCCTTAATCAGCGCATCGCTTATTTATATGCTTCTTCTGCATCAGTGTATGGCTCAGGGTCAGTATTCAAAGAGTCACGTGAAAATGAAGAGCCATTGAATGTATATGGCTACTCAAAATTCTTATTCGATCAATATGTACGACGTGTTGCAAAAGATGCACAGAGCCAAGTAGTTGGGTTTCGGTACTTTAATGTGTACGGACCACGTGAGCAGCATAAAGGAAGCATGGCCAGTGTTGCCTTTCATGTAAATAATCAAATAAAGGATACGGGTGTTGCACGTTTGTTTGAAGGTTGTGACGGATATGCTGATGGTGAACAACGGCGTGATTTTATTTATGTGGGTGATGCGGTAGCCGTTAACCTTTGGTTTATGGATAACCCGGATAAGTCAGGCATTTTTAATTTAGGTACCGGCCGTAGCCAGCCCTTTAATGATGTTGCTAATGCTGTGATCAATTTCCATGGCACAGGTAAAATAGACTATATTCCATTCCCGGAACATTTAAAGGGACGTTATCAAAGTTTTACCGAGGCTGATATCTCAGCATTACGTGCAGTTGGCTATGATGCACCGTTTAAAACAGTGGAACAGGGTGTTGCTGAATATATGGAATGGCTATCACATACCAATATTAGTTAGCACATAGTAAAAGGGGATTATTTATTACTAGCCAAATGCGCATCTTAGTTGCAGGCCCGGCTTGGGTAGGTGATATGGTGATGGCACAAAGCTTGTTTATTACCCTTAAACAGCAATACTCTAACTGCCTTATTGATGTTATTGCACCGTCTTGGTCTATTCCCTTATTGCAGCGTATGCCACAAGTACATCGGGGTATTGAATTACCGATTACACATAAACAGCTAAAATTGGGGCAACGTTATCGTATTGGTCGTTCGTTGCGGGCGACAAAATATGATTTGGCAATTGTGACACCGCGTTCCTTTAAGTCAGCTTTAGTGCCTTTTTTTGCTCGGGCTAAGCGACGAACCGGCTATCGTGGTGAATTTCGTTATGGGGTCCTGAATGATATTCGCCAGCTAGATAAAGTGCGACTAACGCAAACTGTACAGCGTTATGTGGCGTTAGCCCATTCCCCTGATTTTACCGACATCCCTGCTACCCCTTTTCCGCGATTAACTATTGATGAACAAAATCAAGCCGCTACTCTAACAAAGCTCGGGTTAAAGTTAGATAAGAAAGTGGTAGGCTTTATGCCGGGTGCAGAATATGGCCCGGCTAAACAGTGGCCAGTTGCCTATTATCGTGACTTGGCGCGGCAATTAGTTGCCGATGATTATCAAGTTTGGGTATTTGGTTCAGACAAAGAAAAACAATTAGGCGAAAATATCGCCGTATCGGATAATATTATCAATTTATGTGGTCGTACTTCATTGCAGGAAGCGATTGATCTTATGGATAAGGTAAGCGTTGCGGTAACAAATGATTCAGGTTTAATGCATGTGGCCTGTGCAACTAACCGGCCCGTGATTGCTATTTATGGTTCTTCTGATCCTCGCTATACTCCCCCACTATCTGAAAGGGCAAAGGTGATTTATCGCTCACTTGATTGCAGCCCTTGTTTTGAGCGACATTGTCGGTTTGGGCATACAAATTGCCTAACACAAATATCAGTCGAACAGGTATATCAGACCTTAAAAGGGGTGTGATGCAATCATCGAGAAAAATATTTAGCTACGAGAACTTGCTGTATACGCTGTTGTTCTTATTTCCCCTATTTTCTACAGTGTTACGTCATTGGACGAGTACATTATTTGGGTTCCTGGTATTGTTGGGGATAGTTTGGTTTTTCTCAAAACGAAAGCAAACTCAAATTGTGTTACATCATTACGAGAAGATTTTTCTTTGGTTGCTAGCTATTCATTTTTGTGTTTTCGCATTTACCAGTATCCTAAATTATCCGGAGCGATTTCGGTATACACGATTTGAAATTGAGTTACGGTTTTTATTAGTTATCCCATTTTATTTATTGTTAACCCAGTATCAAAAAGGTTTTCGATATTTGATTACCGGTGGCATGGTTTCGATTTTAATCGCTTTACCTTTTTGTTTGTATTCTGTTTATTATGAGGGCAAAGAAGAATTTGCAGGGATTTATAGTAGATTATTTTCCGGACCTATCTTGCTTATTTACTTGTCTCTCTATATGAGTAGTGTCATACCAAAGATAAAATTCAGTGATAAACAAACATGGCTATTGCCCCTCGTTATCTTATTCATAACAATATTTTTAATTATCGAGACTAAAACGCGTGTTGCATTAATTGGTTTGGCCGTAGTATTTTTATTTTTTATTTTTGTATATTTAAAAAAGTGGAATCAAATTATTTTAGTTTTAGCAATACTTGGTTTTGGCATAGG
>CAZPAE010000225.1:0-5259 GCA_964584455.1 uncultured Thioalkalispiraceae bacterium | reverse complement strand
CCTCAGAAATTTCTGCATCAATATAGGCATAGGTGAAAATTAGGTTTAAACCGTTGGCGAACTGTACATTGGTATCAAGTTCTATTCCTTGTGATATCTCCTCGCCATTGATCAAGGTCACGCCCGTGCCCGGTTCTGTTCCTGAGGGAATATTACTGCGGGTAATATCAAAGTAGGCAAGGTTAAAGTTAAGCTTGTCATCCCAAAAGCTACCCTTTAAACCAATTTCATATTGTTCACCTTCACTAGGCGCAACATTGTTTGTTTCTCCTGTAATGGTGTTAACACTCTGGTTGTTGGGTTGAAAAGATTCGCTATAGCTGGCAAATACAGATAGTTTAGAGTTAGGTTGATATATAACCCCAAGATTAGGTGAAACAGTATGTTCTGCTTTTTGGCTAAGATTTTGGTTAGTGGTATTAGGCGTAAAAACAAAAGAGTTTGTGGTTGATAGAAATGAAGTACTCGTTGAGTCTCGTTCAAAGCGATCAAGGCGTACGCCTATTGCAGCTTTCCAGAAGTCATTGAATGTGATGAGATCTTGAAAATACAAGCCAACTTGGGTATCTACCGTATTAACATGACTTCTAGGTGTGAGTCCGCTAACGCCTGTTTGGCCATAAACAGGTGAAAAAACGTTAATACCTGTATAATTAAGTACAAGAGAACCTGCGGGTACAGCCGGTAAGCCGGGTATCACACCAAATCCAGCAGTAGTTGGGTCGATAAACGAATTGCTGCTAGTGGAATCGAATTCTCTTCGATTGTAATCGAGCCCCAGTATCATGCTATGTTCTATTTCGCCTAATAGCACATCACCGGTCAACTGGAAACTAGTAAAAAAGCGCTCAATATCTACACTAAAAGCTTGCGGTGTGCGCCCCAATGTTCCACTTGCAGGAACAAAGCTCGTGGTTATTCCTGCCGAATTAACGATGGCGCTGGTGACAAAGGGAAATCCAGGGGTGGGTGTCGTCGCTGTTAGGCCAAAAGCGGGTGCATTACTAAAAGAGTTAACATTGCTTTTTTGATAATTTAGATTGGCATCAAAGCTCCAGTCATCGCTAAATAAATGTTCATATGCTAATGTAAATGTTCGTTGAATGCTGTCACTGACATCAGCATTTTCACCGAAACGAATAGCATTATCAGTATTGGCAATAGCTAAATTACCACCGGTATCTTGAACCACTGTAGTGCCTTCATCGATAGGTAATTTACTGGAAATATATTCAAAGCTCGTTGTGAGGTTGTTTTTCTCATTGATATTCCAGGTAAGTGAAGGTGCAATAAGATCCCGAGATACTTCGGCCTTATTATCGGTTTTACGAAATATATCACTGTCTTCTGTTGACGCTACAACACGATAAAGTAGTGAGTTAGTCTCATTTAGGGTGCCTGTAGTATCTAACATTAACTCTTTACGCCCGAACTCATCAAATGAAGTAGTGGCGGTATGGCGCTCTTCGGCTTGTGGCTTTTTGGTGATGACATTAATAATGCCGCCAGGTTGTGATTGCCCAAACAAAATGGCATTTGGGCCTTTTACCACTTCTACACGTTCGATATTGGCTGTTTGTATACGCTGACTATTTCTGTCAATTTGAAATCCATCTTGAAAAATATTTTGTACCTCGATACCTCGCATAATGAATGCGTCTGTTGTACCACCAGAGATATTGCGAGATTGTACGCCACTGACATTTCTTAACACTTGGCGTAAGTCCTGTGCTTGTTGATCTAGAATAACTTGTTCGGTGACGACTTGAATGGAGCGTGGCGTATCGTGTATGCGAGCTTCAATGCCTGTTGCTGAGCTTGCGGTATTCGCTTCATAACGTTGTGGGGTTGTGCCTATGATGTAGATGGGCTTGAGCGTTGTACTATCACTGTTGTTTTGTTGCGGCTTGCTACGTTCTAAGGTGACCGTGTTATCGTTAATGAATCGATATACTAAATCACTACCGGTGAGTAGTTGCTCTAGTACCTGTTTTACTGTGTAATGGCCATTAATTGCCGGTGCTTTTATATTATCGGTTAAAGGTGAATCAAATAAAATGTCTAATCCACTTTGTTCCCCCAATGCCAATAATGCTGATGATAGTGATGTGGCTGGTATTGTATAGTTTTGCTTTTTATCTTCCTGTGCTAACGATGTATTTACTGCCAACCCAATGTATAGAATAAATAAGCTTTGTGATAAGTATTTTATTAATAATTTAGTCACCTGATACTGTCCCCGGTAAAATTTTTATAGTGTTAATGTGTGTTTTGACACGTCCTCTGACAAGTAGACGTAAAAATGGCAAACGACCATTACTCTTAAAGTAAAAAAATTAGCGGACCAATCTGGCGTTGATACTTTATGATGTTTTTGGGAGATATATTCTGTTGAAAAGGAGGGGTATTACTGGCTAGACTATTTTGCAAATACCAGCGTTAACCAATCACCTAACCGAACAAAACGGACAGGTTGGGTTTTTTCTATTGCCTCTAATACTGCACTGCTATCAATACTTTTAAAAGTTCCAGTGATAGGAGTATTTTCAATCAATTCATCCATTAATACGATGCGGCCTGGGTGATAACGATCGAGCTCATTGAGTACCTCAATCAGTGGCTGATTTACAAAAACTAAGCGCCCTTGTTGCCAAGCTAAAGCAGTACTGAGTCTATCAGAGGGTATTTTTTCATATGTATTTCGAGTGGCACGCGTACCTTGACCTGAATGAACAACAGTAGAGTGTCCGTTTGAATTAGTGATCTTGACACTATGCTCGGTTACGATTAAATCAAGTTTCTTATCATCGAGTTTGAGGTTAAACCCGGTGCCTAAAACGGTGACGGTATGCGAATGAGTTTCAACATAAAATGGTCGTTTGCTATCGGCTGCAATATTAAATTGGGCTTCACCTGTGTAAAGCTTAATACGACGTTGGTGGTTATCGATGGTTGTTGAAATAGCAGTGTCTGTATTGAGTCGAAGTGTAGAGCCGTCTGATAGTTTGAGCGTTCTTTGTTCCCCGCTGCTTGTTTGATATTCTGCCAGCTTTTCAGGAAAGTAATTGACGTAGACACCGCTCATGATAGCGAGAGCGCATGTGGTAATAAATGCTCTGTTAAGCCACTTACTTGATCTTTGGGTAGGCAAGTGATGTGTCGGCAATGTGACCTTATTGGGTTTATTAGGAGCGGGTTTAATAGTGATTGGTTTATTGCTACTTTTCGTTTCTGGCTTATTCTGAGTGAGGTGTGGGGTAGGAATTTGGTCAAGTGCCTGCCATAGGCGCTCTACCTCACGATAAGCAGATTGATGCTGAGGATTTTCATTTAACCATAGTTGAAAATCACTTTTCTCTGCCTCGCTAATGGCACCATCCCGTAGCCGGATAAACCACTCGCTTGCACGTTCTTGTACGTCAGAATCTTTATTGACCATAATCTTGTCGATAAGTATTAAGTCGTCTTTGTTACTATTAAGCTACAAGACGTCATTCTCAGAGACTACCATTAGTATTTAGAGGCGGTTGTTGTATCTATTTTTTGTTTAACGCTTTACGGCAATGGGATAATGCATTCATCATATGGACCATAACGGTATTTTTTGAGATGTTGAGTTGCTGTGATATTTCTTCATAGCTCAAATGATGAAATTTATGTAATACAAAAACTTCCCGACATCGGGGCGATAATTGCGCTATCGCTATTTCCAAATCATGCACTTCTTTCTCTGCTAATAATTGTCTTTCTTGGTCCGGGGCATTATCTGCTACTGAATAAATTGCTTCGGACTCTATAAATGAGGGTTGTTTTTTTTGGAAACGAAAGTAGTCATTCAATAAGTTTGTGGCTATGGAATACAAATAGGCCCGAGGACTTTTAAGCTCTAGATTAGGTCCACTTTTTAATAAGCGGATAAAGGCTTCCTGAGTTAAGTCTGCCGCTGTATCGGCACAAGCCAATTTTTTGGTTAAATAAAGGCGAATTTCCTGCTGGTACAGCGAGTAATATTCAGTAATGTCATTGGTGGGCACAACCTTCATCCCCAGCATAGCGTTAACTTTGGGGTAGGATACCCTAAATGAGATTCATTCGCAATTAAAAATAGTAATGATATTCACTTAATCTACCCAACATAATGAGGATAGGAACTGATATGAGGCTGATGTGCCATTTCATGTTCACTTATTAGTTTGTTCCCGGGTAATACCGCCTGCATCTTGTTGTGTAACCATAAATGGCAAATGGACGGTTTAGCTGTACATCGATCGATTTTCCTGAACTGATTTGTGATGCGAAATATTTGCCGGTTTTGACAGGTTATTTGCATGAGACAAAATGTCAGTAGGTTTTGTTGTGTTGTTTTGTTATGTTCAACAGTAGTTTTCGACGGACTTCATCCCACTGTCATAATTAGTAATATGACTGCACTATGCAACGAATAAATAGAATAGTTATTAGTCGTTTTCTATTCAAAAAATAGTGTTAAGATGAATGTCTGACTATGTAATATTGAGATATACCCAGCCTAACAAGCTCGCTTTTCTATGGGGTGTCTGTAAAGCTAAGGATGAGGATTATGTTGCCGCGTAAGTACTTTGCGCCATTGCTAGTTTGTTCTGCGATGACGCTTCTATCTGGTTGTAGTGATGACTCTCAGGGCAGTGCCATGCCGCCTCCTTCGGCGGTGAGTGTTGCTGAGGTCGTGATACGTGATGTCACACCATGGGAAGAATTCAGTGGTCGTATTGAAGCCAAGGAAATCGCCCAAATTCGGCCACGAGTCGGTGGTGTGGTTGAAGAAGTACAGTATCAAGAAGGCGATATGGTCAAACAAGGTGATCCGTTATTCTTAATTGATCAAGAACCTTTTCAAACAGAATTAAACCGAGCCAAGGCAGATTTAGCTCGGGCAAAAGCCCAGGCCGAATTGGCGCGGGTTGAAAGCTGGCGTACCAAGAACTTGGTTAAGCGTAAACTCTCATCACAGGATGAACTGGATCAACGTGTTGCGGCAGAAAATCAAGCCAATGCCAATGCACGTTCGGCACAGGCTAGCGTGGAGTTAGCACAGCTTGACTTAGGCTATACCGTGGTGCGTTCACCCATTGATGGTCGCACCAGCCGGGCCTTGGTAACCAAAGGCAATCTGGTAAGTTCGGATCCCAACCCTGATCTATTAACCACGGTGCTATCTATTGATCCCGTCTATGTGGTCTTTGATAGTGATGAGTTGACCTATTTAAAGTATTTTAATGG
>CAZPAE010000224.1:0-5267 GCA_964584455.1 uncultured Thioalkalispiraceae bacterium | reverse complement strand
CATGATGGAGCTGTATAAGAAAGAAAAGGTCAACCCTATGAGTGGTTGTTTACCTATCTTGATCCAAATACCGGTCTTTATCGCACTTTATTATGTATTACTGGAAAGTGTTGAGTTACGACAAGCACCGTGGATTCTTTGGATCAGTGATCTTTCTATTAAAGACCCTTATTTCGTCTTGCCGATCATTATGGGTGTTTCCATGTTCTTACAACAGAAACTGAATCCAGCACCCACCGATCCGGTGCAGGCAAAAGTACTCATGTTTTTACCTGCTATCTTTACCGTGATGTTTTTATTCTTCCCGGCAGGATTGGTTTTATACTGGGTGGTGAATAATATTTTATCCATTGCACAGCAGTGGTATATCACCAGTATTGTTTTGAAAGAGACTAAGCCCACATAAGGTGATGATAGGCAGCCGACGAGATTTATTGCTAAAGTAAGCTCATGGCACAATCATCACAATACACGATTGCGGCACAAGCAACGCCTGCTGGCCGCGGTGGTGTGGGCATTATTCGTGTCTCCGGTGATGCGGCAAAATACATTGCCGAACAAGTGTTAGGTCACTGCCCTGCTCCCCGCTATGCAGAATATTTAAATTTTAAAGACGCACATGGTCAGGTTATTGATCAAGGTCTGGCGTTGTATTTCCCTAAGCCACACTCTTTTACTGGTGAAGATGTTCTAGAACTACAAGGGCATGGTGGTCCGGTGGTGATGGATTTATTGTTGCGAGCCGTGATTAATGCTGGCGCACGTTTAGCACGGCCAGGGGAATTCAGTGAACGGGCTTTTTTAAATAATAAATTAGATTTAGCCCAAGCCGAGGCGATTGCGGATCTAATAGATGCGGGTTCAGAACAGGCTGCGCGCAGTGCATTGCGATCACTGCAAGGTGATTTTTCCAAAGCAGTTCATCAATTAGTTACCGATGTTACGCAATTACGTATTTACACAGAAGCAGCTATCGATTTTCCAGAAGAAGAAGTCGACTTTTTAGCAGAAGGCCAAGTTCAGCAACAAATTACCCAATTGCAGCAAACATTGGGCAACATTTTAAATCAGGCACAACAAGGTAGCTTGATGCGTGAAGGGATTAATTTGGTTTTAGTTGGCCAACCGAATGTGGGCAAATCCAGCTTGCTCAATGCCTTGGCTAAACGCGATGCGGCCATTGTGACAGATATTCCTGGTACCACCCGCGATGTCGTGCGTGAGGTGATCAGCCTGGATGGGTTACCCGTACATATTCTTGATACCGCTGGTTTACGAGAAACCCAGGACCAAGTAGAACAAGAAGGCATGCGTCGTACTTGGCAGGCCATCGACCAAGCCGATGTGGTGCTGTGTTTATTAGATGACAGCTCACCAGAAGATGTCACCTTACAAACGGTGCTTGCACAACTGCCGCGCCAAGTGGGTGTGGTGCTGGTCTATAATAAATGTGATCTATCGGGCCGCCCTGTTGGCAGCATAGAAACCGACAGTGAGTACTTACAAATTAATATTTCTGCTAAGACAGGTGAAGGCATACCTCAGTTGGTGCAAAGTATTAAACAACTGGCTGGCATGCAAGCTGCGGGTGAAGGCGCATTCATGGCACGACAACGCCATCTGTCAGCACTGAATGAAGCCCATGACCATTTACAACAAGCTGATGCTCAAGCACAAGCTAAACAAGGTGAGTTGGTGGCAGAAGAATTAAAACAAGTACAACAAGCGCTAGGAACCATTACCGGTGAAGTGACCAGTGATGATTTACTCGGTGAAATATTTAGTCACTTTTGTATTGGTAAGTAATCACTTGCGCTAAACACCAAACATAAACACGATATGTTGAAAATCATTTTTTTCCTATCATTGAGTCTTTGCTTAAGCGCCTGTAGCACATTAGGCTATTATGCTCAGGCCATAGGTGGGCACAATGAAGTGATGGGCCAAGCCAAACCTATTGATGAAATACTGGCAGATGAAAAAACACCTAAAGCATTAAAACAAAAACTCCAATTAGCCCAGCAAGCACGGGTATTTGCCACAACTCAATTAGGCTTGCCGGATAATCAAAGCTATCAGTCGTATACGGATTTAAAACGGCCTTTTGTGGTTTGGAATGTGATTGCAACCCCTGCCCATGCCATCGAGCCTAAGCAATGGTGTTTTTTGGTGGTAGGTTGTTTAAGTTATCGTGGTTATTTTGATAAAGCAGATGCAACGGCCTTAGCGGATGAGTTACGCGCGCAAGGGTTTGATGTAGCTGTTGGCGGTGTCACAGCCTATTCCACTTTGGGTTGGTTTGATGATCCCTTGCTAAATACTATGCTGCGCCAGGATGAAGCCACCATGGTGGGTGTGATTTTCCACGAGCTAGCCCACCAACTCATATATATAGATGACGATTCGGCGTTTAATGAAGCCTTCGCCACGGCGGTTGAGCAAGAAGGTTTGCGGCGTTGGTTTTTATCTCGCGGTACGCCCGAGCAGTACTCAGCTTATGAATATCGCCAGCAACAACGTGGGCGAATTTATCAATTGCTCATTTCAACCCGAGAAAAATTACGTGCGGTGTATAACGCTTCTCACACGATGGACGAAAAACAGCAACAAAAACAACAACTCTTCGCTCAACTAAAGCAACAATATCAGCAGGAAAAAGGCGATTACACGGGTTTTGACCGTTGGATGGCACAGGACCTGAATAATGCCCATTTGGCGTTGGTGGCCACTTACCAACAAAAAGTGCCAAACTTTATGGCCGTTCTACAGTCTGTACGAGGAGATATGGTACAGTTTTATGAGCGAGTACGGGAATTGGCAGCGATGCCAGCGTTACAACGGCAAATCACATTAGAAAATGACTATGGACATCAAAAGACCGCTCTTCAGCCTTAAAGCCATTGGGACAATACTCTTTCTACTATTGAGCTTGAGTGCTCTGGTCGGCTGTGGAGTTAACCCGGTGACCGGCAAAAGCGAATTACAATTTATTTCACAACAAAAAGAAATAGAGCTAGGCAAAAAGAATTATTTACCCTTACAGCAATCCCAAGGGGGCGAGTATGTGATTGATCCTGAGCTCAGAGCTTATGTGAGTCGAGTTGGTCAAAAAGTGGCGGCCGTGGCTGATCGCAAGTTGCCTTACGAGTTTGTTGTGATCAACAGCTCAGTTCCTAATGCATGGGCGTTACCCGGCGGTAAAATTGGTATTAACCGCGGTTTGTTAATTGAACTAGAAAGTGAAGCAGAGTTAGCTGCAGTGCTGGGACACGAAGTTGTACATGCGGCAGCAAGGCATAGCGCAAAGCAAATGGAAAAAGGAACCTTATTTAGCGCCGGTTTGATTATTTTAGGTGCTACCCAAAGTGATAAAGAATACGGTAAAGCGGTAATGGGCGCTGGTATGGTTGGCACGGCCTTGTTAACACAAAAACACAGTCGTGATGCGGAACTAGAAGCCGATCATTATGGTATTCGTTATATGGTAAAAGCCGGTTACGACCCTCATGCTGCGGTAAAATTACAGCAGACGTTTGTACGATTATCCGAAGGTAAACAGGCCAATTGGTTAGAAGGTTTATTTGCCAGTCACCCTCCATCACCACAGCGAGTGGAAGAAAACCGCAAATACGCCAAACAACTTTCCCGGCCTGGTTTGTTTACGGGTAAAGCGATATATCAAAAAAAGATTGCAGGTATTAAAGCAAATAAAGCCGCCTATAAAGATTTTGCTGAAGCACGAAAAGCACTAAAAAATAAAAATTATCAACAAGCACTGAGTTTGGCAGATAAAGCAATTGCTAAAGAGCGGCGCGAAGGTTTTTTCTATGCATTAAAAGGCGATATTTACCAAGCGAAAAAAGATTATCCGGCAGCAATAAAGCAATATAATAAAGCCGTAACCCAAAACCAAAACTTATTTTATTTTTATCTACAACGCGGTTTAACACATAAAGCTGCTGGCAATAAAACCAAGGCGCGCCAAGATTTAGAAAAAAGTAATCGCTTACTTCCTACTAAACTCGCTACGGATGCTTTACGCGCCTTATAGTTTTGGTTTTATTTAAACAAGTCATCAAATTTTTGTTTCGCTTGCTCGTAATCAGATAACGTTTCTTGTTGTGTTGTGTCGTTTTGTTGTGTCACAGAAGGTGTTGTTGTGGATTCTGGGCAAGCCGTTTCGTTTTCACCAAACAATGCTTTGAGTTGCGATAAGGCATCATCGGATTTCGATTTCATATCCATGCTAAAGGCATTGGGTTGTGGGCGAAAGTAATGGCAAAAGTTGGCAACATCGATTTCGCGGGCAGGTTCTGCCATTTCGTGTTGGCAATGGTCGCTATGGTGAGGATCGTAGAATCGGCATAAACGGCAAACATGCAAATCAGCTCGGCAAGCCTTGCATTGTGCCAATCGTGAAAAAGGTTCGGGGATGGTCTCTAATGACGCCCCACAGTGCCAGCAAACTAAATTTGCCATCGGACTTTATCCTATTCAACTGCCTGTATTGTACAACTGTACACAGCTAGATCGAAATAGGTGCTGGGAAATTAGCCCTCTTGATGTACTAAAGAATCGGTGAGTTGCTCAGCCACATAATGAATGCTGCTGGGAATATGCAGATGGAAGCCTTGGGCATAGTCCACATTAATATCACGCAAATGCTCCAAAGTGAGGGCGTTTTCTACGTATTCGGCAACGGTTTTAATCCCCATAATTTGGCCTAACTCATTGATTGAGCGCACCATGGCGAAATTAATTGCATTTTGGTGGATATCACGCACGAAACTACCGTCGATTTTAAGATAGTCGACCGGGAGATTTTTCAGGTAAGCAAAAGAGGATAGGCCACTACCAAAGTCGTCTAAGGCGATTTGGCAGCCCTCGGCACGCATGGTTTGAGCAAATTGAATGGCTTCAGAGAAATTGGCAATAGCAGCGGTTTCGGTAATTTCGAAGCAAATGGTTTTCGGATCGATGCTGTATTTTTCAAATTTCTCTAAAATGAAATGGGTTAGTTTTTCATCACTCAATGATTTACCCGATAGATTGATATTAAACTGGGTTGAGGGGTAATCAATTAAGATGGATGCGTAGTCTTTGCTTTTAAGTACATTCTCAATCACCCAGCGGTCGATGTACTCCACTAAACCATAACGCTCTGCCGCCGGTAGAAATGCGCCTGGCAAAATTACTTTATTGCCTGGATCCGTTAAGCGCAGCAGGACTTCAAATTTAAAAGAGTCGGACTTATTGTTAACTGGAAA
>CAZPAE010000223.1:0-5271 GCA_964584455.1 uncultured Thioalkalispiraceae bacterium | reverse complement strand
ACATGATACACAGATTATGGCGCATGTTACTCGAGCTGGGATGATCTTTGTGCCTAGTAAAGATGGTCGTAGTCACTCAATCGCAGAATGGACCGATATGGATGACATAGAAAAAGGCGCCAATGTGGCTCTGAACACATTATGTCGAATCGCTGAGTGTGAGCTATGAACGACTTTAACAAGACCGATTTACAAGGATTAAATGAAAAATATCTTGATGTTGATCCACTTGAAGAAAGTTATCGTGAATCCATCGCGCAAGCACCGGGGATTAAAACCTCTCTCGAGAAACACCGCACAGCGTTATTAGTGATTGATTTACAGTTTCTTGATGCGGCACCGGGTTATGGTGTTTTCGCCGATGCAGAAAAGTCCGGTGTAGCAAAAGAATCACAAGAATACTATTTTAAGCGTTTAGACCACGTAGTCTTGCCAAATGTAAGAAGACTACAAGATCGATTCCGCGATGCTAACATGCAAGTGATACATACTCGTATCATGTCCATGACACAAGATGGCCGTGAACGTAGTCCTGGACATAAACGATTAAACTTACATGCGGCACCGGGCTCCAAAGAGGCAGAGTTTCTACCCGAAGTGGCCCCAAAAGGGGATGAAATTATTATTAACAAGACCGCGAGTGGTGTATTTAATGCCACAAATATCGAATATTTGTTACGTAATATGGAGATAACCGGGTTATTTATTTGTGGCGTTTATACCAATGAATGTGTTTCAACAACGGTACGTGATGCGAGCGATAGAGGATTTTATACCACACTTATCAATGATGCGTGTGCCACGGTTACGCCACAGTTACACAATGCCACCATTGAAACGATTAAAGATAGGTATGCGCGGGTGATGACAACAGATCAAGCCATAAAAGAAATTAAGCGAGTAAGCTAATGGTAAACAGCGTGAACTCAGCAGTATTAGATGCAACAACTGGTTGGTTAATATTAGGGGTATTTAGTGCCTTGTGGATAGCACTAGGTTGGTTTTGGGGGCGCAAAGCGAAAAAGCTAGATGATTTTATGTTGGCCGGGCGAAATGTGGGGTTAGCATTAGGTACCGCAACGGCGATGGCCACCTGGGTCACCAGTAACACAACACTAGTCGCACCGCAATTTGCATTACAACTGGGTATCTGGGGAATGTTAGGCTATTCCTTAGGGGCGGTTGGTTTGATCTTATTTGCACCACTGGTTCGACGGATACGCCAGTTAGTTCCTATGGGTTACACCAGTGGTGATTTTATTCGCCTGCGTTATGGGGTGAGTACCTGGCGTGTTTTTTTGGTGATATCCATGTGTTATGCCATTGGTTGGTTGATCAGTCTGGGGATGGCCGGGGGCATTTTAATTCATGCACTGACCGGTATTCCTTATGAATATGGTATGACGGTGATACTCGTTATTTGCGTGACCTATACGTTGTTTGGTGGTCTACGTGCTGTCATCGGAACTGACTTTATTCAAACGATTTTAATTTTACTTGGCGTGATTATTCTTGCTGTACTCACTATCAGCGAGATTGGGTTTGAAAAAATGCATCAGGATGTATTAGGCAATAGACCAGAATTGCTTAATTTACTGATGCCCGCTGCGATTATGTTCTTATTTAATAATTTGTTATTTGGCATTGGAGAAATTTTCCACTCTAATGTTTGGTGGTCGCGGGCCTTTGCTTTTCGTGACGGGGTTGGGCCTAAGGCGTATCTTATTGCCGGTTTAATGTGGGCGCCTATTCCGATTGTGGCAGGCTTTATTGCTTTAGCCGTGCCTTCTTTAGGCTTAAATATTCCTTCTGCTGATATGGTGGGCCCCATGGTGGCAGCAAAATTACTTGGTTTTGCTGGCGCGGTTATTGTGTTTATTGTGGTGTTTTCGGCATTAGCTTCAAGTTTAGACTCATTATTAGCGGCAACCAGCGATCTTATTTTGCGAGACATTTATAAGGGCCACATCAATCCAGCTGCCACTGATGAGCAATTAAGAGTAATGGCACGTCGTATCATTATATTATTAGGTGTGGTGACGTGGTTAGTTTGCTTGCCTAGGATAGCGACCCTGGGTAGCTTATTACAGTATCTCGGTGCCTTTGTTGCTAGCACTATTTGGCCCATTCTAGCCGGGCTATATTGGCCTCGTGCCAATGCACGTGGTGCACTTTGGGCTATGCTGTTAGGTACCATTGCGGGAATTTGGGCTTATTTCACTATTGGATTTTATGTGGCTGCTTTAGTTTCGGCCGCTGTTTCAATGGCCATTATGTTAATCACCACTTGGTTGGCAACAGATAAGTTTGATTGGGCACGGCTTTCAATTATGGACAAGGGGCATTAAATATGACGGTTTCACCGTTCATTTTTCAAATAGTCATTACTATCGCATTATTAATGACAATCGTATCGCCTATTTTATTAGCGATTTTCTGGATTAAGGACTGGAAAGATAAAACACTATGGTAAATAAAATACACCCTAAGCTCGAAGAACGTGTCGAACAAGAGATTTGGGCCGAAGGCATAGAGCAACCCGTCGCCTTGTTAGAGATCATTGATGAGCAACCAGGGTTAGTTGCAGAATTAGCGGGCCATTCTATTATCTCTTCACGCCAGTTTACTCGCGAGCAAATTGTTCAGCTATGTCGTTTAGCCGCGAAATATGAGGCTCAGCAAATGTTTAGTCAGTTTCCCCTAACTGGCAAAATTTTAATTAGTGCATTTTATGAGCCCAGTACACGAACTCGCTTATCTTTCGAAAGTGTATGGCATCGTTTAGGTGGTGATATTATTTCTATCACTGATCCCTCTACTACCGGTATTGCTAAAGGTGAATCACACAAAGACATTGCTGAGATGATGAATCATTATGGTGATGTGGTGGTATTGCGTGACTCTAATGAGCAGGCCATATATGAAATGCTAGAAGCATTACGCATACCAATTATTAATGCGGGTAACGGAACCGATGAGCACCCAACCCAGGCACTGGCTGATATCTATGCGATATTAAAATGGCGGCCAGATTTAGCGCTAGATAAGATTCAGCCAGGGATGAAAATTTCTATTGCCATTGTAGGTAATCCAGGCTTAATGCGTACCGTGCGAAGCTTACTCTATTTTCTATCCTTGTTTTCGCATGCAATAAATGAAGTTATCATTATTTGTGAAGAGCAGAATCCATTTTCTCCAGAGCAACGCCAAGAGTTAGAGAAGCAGGGCTTAAATATTTCAGTCAGTGATAATTTAGATCAGCATTTACCGGATATGGATGTGATTTATATTAATACTATTGCTTGGGTAGGTGAAAGCTATGAAGAGCATGGTATGAAGTTTAAATTATCCAAAGAATCGCCCTTGAAGAAAAATGCGATTATTTTACATCCTTTAGCAAGGGGCGAAGAGTTATCAACCGACTTAGATGATACCCAACACAATTGGTATTTTGCACAGGCACGTGGTGCTGTGTTTATGCGGATGGCATTAATGTCGAGCATTATGCGTTTTTAATTATTAATAGGTTTGAGTTTTATTATGTGTGGTATAGCAGGTATTTTCCATCGTGATCCATCGCAAGGCGTGGACCCGCAGTTATTAGTTAATATGGCAGCAATTCAATATCATCGTGGTCCAGATGGTTTTGGTTATAAGGTGTTAGATGGTTTAGGTGTTGGGTTTAGTCATGCTAGATTATCGATTATTGATCTCGATGAAAACAGAGCACGCCAGCCTTTTATTTCGAAAGATGAAAATTTATTGCTAGCCCACAATGGCGAGTTTTATGACTATAAACGATTACGCGCCGAATTAACCTTAGAAGGTGCCCGCTTCCAAACTAAAAGCGATTCCGAGCTAGTCTTGCACCTTTATCCACGTATTGGTTTGGAAGATACGCTTAAGCAACTACGTGGTGAGTTTGCCTTTTCCTTGTATGATAAAAAACATGACCGGTTGATTTTGGTCAGAGATCGATTCGGCATTAAACCCCTTTATTGGACCGAAACCGAAAATGGGGTGGTTTTTGGTTCAGAACTCAAAGTGTTATTTGCTCACCCAGAGGTGAAGCGGGAATTTGATACATTAGGTGTTTATCATCAGCTGATGCAAACCATGGTACCAGGTACTACCGCATTTAAGGGGATTCACCAAGTGAAGCCTGGGCACATGGTGGTGATTGAGCGTAAACATGGCCAATTACAGATTGAACAAAGTAAGTATTGGGATATGGATTTCCCCTTATTATCTGAGCGCCAACAACAAGATACCCACGATGAACAATATTACATTGATGGGGTTCGAAGCCGATTGCTTGAGGCTTTGCAGTTACGACTTGAGGCGGATGTGCCCGTTGCTTGTTATTTATCAGGTGGGATTGACTCCTGTTCTATTCTTGGCATGGCCGCAGTTAGTCAGCAGTCGAAAGTGAAAGCCTTTACGATTGGCTTTGATGATAAAGCCTATGATGAAACCCCGATTGCAGTGGAAATGGCAGAGTCCGTTGGTGCCGATCAAGATGTGATGCGTCTGAATGCCAATCATTTATATGATAATTTTGTTGATACGCTGTGGCATACGGAGCGCACCATTTATAACACCCTCGGTGTGGCTAAATTACTGATGAGTCGACATGTGAACCAGGCTGGTTACAAAGTGGTGGTCACTGGCGAAGGTTCTGATGAATTGTTTGGTGGTTATCCTGCTTTTCGGCGTGACATGTTTTTACATGGTATGGATACCTTATCCGCTGCTGAACGCAGTGAATGGGAAGGCATGCTGGCTGAAGGAAATAAAATTTTCAAAGGGGCCATGTTGGCTGAAAATGAAATTAAGAATCCTGCCTTAGATAAATTAGTGGGTTTTACACCATCCTGCTTACAGCCTTGGTTAGCTTCGGCCATTCATGTAGAAGGCTTATTAAATAAGACCATTCGCAGTGAAGTGCAAGACTATGATCCAGGCGAGGCGATTGCTAATGCCTTAGATGAAGATATGTTACAAGGGCGTCATCCGTTGGATAAGGCGCAATATGTCTGGATCAAAACCATGTTAGAAGGACAAATTCTCACTTGGGGTGGCGATAGGGTAGACATGGCTAATTCGATGGAGGCACGACCACCATTTTTAGATCATCATCTTGCGGAATTTGCTACACAGTTACCACCGTCCATGCGAATTAACGGCCGAACTGAGAAATATGTACTGCGTGAGGCTATGAAAGGGGTATTACCTAAAGTGTTGTATGAGAGAGAAAAGTTTAGGTAATAC
>CAZPAE010000222.1:0-5273 GCA_964584455.1 uncultured Thioalkalispiraceae bacterium | reverse complement strand
CAACAACGTGCCATGCAACGATTATCCACAATCGTACCGTTGACCATCTTTTTCATTTTTGTACTGCTTTATACCGCCTTCCAGTCTGTTAAGTACGCAACTCTGATCATTGCCAACGTGCCGTTTGCAACTATCGGAGGGCTGGTTGCCCTGTTTATCAGTGGTCAGTATCTGTCTGTCCCTTCCGCCATTGGTTTTATCGCCGTGTTTGGCGTGGCCATGTTAAATGGCATTGTATTGGTCAGCTTTATTAACGAATTACGCGATAAAGGCATGTCAATTACCGACGCAGTACGTTCGGGCGCTGAACTCAGGCTGCGACCTGTACTCATGACCGCGAGCGTGGCTATTCTGGGCTTGGTGCCGATGCTATTGTCGAGCGGGGTTGGCGCCGAAACGCAACGGCCGCTTGCTGCTGTCGTGGTTGGAGGGCTGATTACCTCGACATTACTGACTCTGATCCTGCTGCCAGTCATTTACGAGTGGATGGAAACCAGAAAGGAGAAACAGCATGAAAGAGATTAAAGCATTTATCCACCGCAACCGGGTTGCCGATGTTGTTCGCGCCTTGCGCGAAGCGAACTATCACCATGTATCCATTATCGATGTGACCGGGATGCTCAAGGCCATCGATAGCAAGGAACAGGGATATTCTATTGAACTCGGTGACAAGGCCATCACTGAAGTGAAGCTCGAACTTGTTTGCCATGACGAAAATCGCGCTACTCAAGCTGTTCGAATTATTCAGGAACACGGCCGTACAGGTCAACCGGATTCCGGCTGGATTTACATCAGCGAAATTCAGGCTGCGCTTCCTATCGACCAATAATGTTATTACTAAAATGAGCCACACACATGAGCATGATACCGAAGCGATGGGCGATCGCCGTTTAGGCATCGCCATCGGTATCAATATGCTGCTGACCCTGGCGCAAGTCATCGGCGGTATTGTCTCCGGCAGTCTGTCGCTGATTGCCGATGCCTTGCATAATTTCAGTGATGCAGCTTCTTTATTAATTGCCTGGGTAGCGAGAAAAATCGGTCGGCAGCCTGCCGATCATTTTAAAACCTTTGGTTATAAACGGGCTGAAGTGATTGCCACGTTGATCAATCTGGTGACACTAGTACTAATCGGACTCTATTTAATATACGAAGCACTGTGGCGAATCTATGAACCACAGGTTATAGAGGGTTGGACTGTCGTCATCGTGGCGGCGGTTGCCTTGGTTATCGATGTCGCTACAGCAGTATTGACGTTCACTATGTCAAAACACAGCATGAACATTAAAGCGGCTTTCCTGCACAATGTCTCGGATGCCTTAGCTTCTGTTGGCGTTATCATAGCAGGTTCGTTGATTCTGCTATATGAGTGGTACTGGAGTGACACACTATTTACCTTGCTCATCGCCGGATATGTACTCTATCAAGCAGCCACTCTATTACCCAAAACCATTCACATACTGATGCAAGGCACACCGGAAGGTATCGTCATTGATGATGTCATTCATGCTATGCAAAGAATCAAAGGTGTCATCAACGTGCATCATGTGCACATCTGGCAACTTGATGAACATCGAAATGCGCTGGAAGCGCATGTTGTGATCGATGACTACAGCCTGACGGATTATGTGAAAAACAACCTGAAAAATGAATTAGCGCAACGTTTCTCAATCGAGCATTCAACATTGGAGTTCGAGGAAATCAATTGTGAAAAATAACCTAATGAAGAAAGTTTAATGCGAATCAAACGCTATGTAATTAAATCGCTGCTCTGTCAGCACAACCTTCTACCCTACTTTTCTATGGAGGAATTTTTATCATGAAAAGACTTGTAAAATCTCTACTGATCACCCTAACTATATTTACTTTCAACCCCATTGTTGTCGTGGCAAGTACCGAAACAGGTACTAGCATACTCTGCGCCGATGAAGCTGACTGCCGCAGCAAATGGCAGCGTGCCGAAAAATGGGTGCGCAAGCATAGCTACTGGCCGATGCAGACGGTTAGCGAAACTGTCATCGCAACACAGAGACAACGTGCCCGTAATTATAGTCGCCTGTATTACCGGATCACCAAAGAAAAGCAGAATGGACAGACTATCATTCAGTTCCATGCGGGCTGTTTGCCTTCAGTCAGCTGCAGTCCAGAGCCCTCGCAGGCCTTTGTGGAATTTAAACGCTTTGTCATGGGCAGTCAGTAATACAAGTGATGAACGTGCATCGGACAGAAAGATATGATCTAAGTCTAAATAATCGACACTAGTGCGGACGCCTACGGTGTTAATAATGAATTCAGTCTTAACAAGATCGAAGCGTTTTTACCACAAATTTGTATCGAATTTGAAGAGGCTCATCGTGTCCAGGAAACCCCCAAGATGGCGACGAATCAAAACTGACATCATGATATTTGGTCCATTACTTGTGATGGGTTTGCTCATTTTAATGCTGGGAGAAATCCGCACTAATAATCGAACTCAGCCTGATGCCGGACTTTCGGTTAGTCCGGAGGTCGCTGAGAAAAAGGCGACAAAGATTATTGCCAGGCTTGTGGATAACAAACAACTGGATGAAAGTTGGAAATTTATTAAAGCACGTTCTGCTAAGAAAATCATCTCTAGAGAACACCGGGAATGGAAGGTTATTTTCATCAATACTACTATTTCTGATGTCACCAAACAGAAAATTTATGTGTTTTTGACGTTAAGCGGAGATCATCTCGCGGTAAATTATTCAGGAAATTAATTGTTGAGTTAGAGAAAGTGCTTAAATTAATTAAATCGGAGCAAAGATGAAGAAATTATTATTTGTTTTATTTTTAAGTATTCCATTCGGTGGAGTTGCAAACGCAAAAGATGTTATATCAAAAGATATCACTGTGTATTTTAATCCGAAATGTGGTTGTTGTCATAAGTGGATAAAATATCTAAAAGAGAATCACTATAACGTCACTGAAATCAATAAGCACAATGTTGCAGCGGAGAAAAAACGACTTGGTGTCCCAGAAAAACTGGCCGCCTGTCACACAGCTGTGATTGATGGTTACGTCGTCGAAGGTCATGCTACACACCGGGATATTAAGAGGCTATTACTGCTTAGACCAGATGTGACCGGTATTGCTATACCCGGCATGCCGATAGGATCGCCCGGCATGGAAAGAGGTAATAGCAAAGAAAAATACGATGTTATGACGTTTGATAAGAAAACGGGTAAGACCGAGGTGTTTGTCAAACATTAATTATCCCAGATTAACACAAAATACAATTTACAAAACGAATGTATTTACTGACACAGGTAGTTTTAGCATGAGTGAATGCGGTTGCGAAATCGAGATTAAGGACCAGGCACAAAAACGGGTGTTGTACTGGTTGTTAACCATTAATGCCACGATGTTTGTCATCGAGATAAGTCTTGGCTGGATAGCTGAGTCAACCGCTTTGATCGCCGATTCCATTGATATGTTAGCCGACGCTATTGTGTATGGTATTGGCCTTTATGCTGTGGGTCGCAGCCTAGTCGACAAGGCAAAAGCCGCACTGGTCAGCGGCTACTTCCAGGCCACACTGGGCTTATTAATTCTCGTAGACATCGTGCGCCGATTAATTGCAGGCAGTGAGCCCGTTTCAGAGTTAATGATGATCGTCGGTGTGGCAGCGCTAATCGCCAACATCATTTGCCTCATGTTAATCAGTAAGCATAAGGAAGGTGAAGTACACATGCGTGCCAGTTGGATCTTTTCGGCGAATGACGTGATTGCCAACCTGGGCGTGATCATCGGTGGCCTACTCGTCTGGTGGCTGGATAGCCGTTGGCCCGATATCATAATCGGTATCGTTATTTCCATTGTGATATTGAGAGGGGCAAGACTGATTTTAAGCGATGCAAAAACTGAACTTACACCCGCTAAAGAGGGTTAAGTTATAGTAGTTAAGAAAAACACGCACAGAGAATCATTAAGTTTGCAGACATAAAACGTTCGCTCAGCACCCGCGTCTCAATTTCCCCGTCAGTCAACCGCACACCGCCTGGTCAATTATACAGGTCATACTGAGTACAGCCTGATATACCAAAATTCATACATATAACCAATGAGACCCTCTGACAGTACTTTTCGTATTTGGTTTTACGTATGAATCCTGTGTTCTCAGTAGACACTATCAACTGAACAATCCAAATTATCATACATTTTTCCAAGTAAATTTATCGATGAACTCATGGACACGCGCTCTTTTCATTCGTACGAAAAGGCGTATTATTTGGTATATTGTATGAAATAGAATTGATTACTCGGTAGTCTATCTTAGAATCAAGATAGAAGTATGCGCTAACTCTTTGATAGTATTAGATTAATTATTTTTGGATCGTATGATCCAAAATGGCTGGTAATTGAAAAACTGGAAAAATGAGCAATAAGCCCACAGTAGATACGTATGACGCTATTTTACAAGCGTACGATTTCTTTAATCAAGCGCTATTCGATGACCAATTACCCACCGTGATTGTGACCTATCATCGCCAACGTCGCATTATGGGCTACGCCTCCATTGCCCGTTGGATCAACTCGAATCAGGAATTCGTGGATGAGTTGGCCGTGAATCCGGAATATTTTGCGAAATACCCGCTCGTTGAAATTTGCCAGACGCTGTGTCATGAGATGACGCATATATGGCAGGCGCATTTTGGTAAACCTGGGCGACGGGGGTACCATAATAAACAGTGGGCCAAAAAAATGATCCATATTGGGCTAATGCCTTCGTCGACCAGTAAGCCAGGCGGCGATATGACGGGCGAAGCGATGATGGATTACATGCTCCTTGATGGCCCCTTTTTAAAAAGTTGCAGAGAATTGGTCCGCCAGGGCTATCACATCCCTTGGATCGATCGTTATCCGGTCTTTCGGCACGACGTTCCCATCCTGGCCTTTACAGAATCGGGTGATGCGGTTGAGCTGGATAAACATTTTGAAGCAAAAAAAACCATTAAAACATCGCAAAACGCCCAACGAACGGATAGAGAGGCGGCCCCGTCATCCCATCTTAAAATTATGGACATGGATGCCACAAAACGTTTTGAACTCAACGATGAATATTCAGATTCCGAGCGGTATCCAGAGTTCACGACCAAGCCCCCCACTAAAGCCGGACGCGTTAAGTACAGTTGCAAATCATGCAATATCAACGTTTGGGGAAAGCCATCGCTTAAAATAGGGTGTCTGAATTGCAATATTCAAATGCACGAGTCCACCTAAATTCGTTAGAATCATGTGGCACGTTATTC
>CAZPAE010000221.1:0-5284 GCA_964584455.1 uncultured Thioalkalispiraceae bacterium | reverse complement strand
GAGCCAAGGAAGGCGAATCCCCTGGCTTTACTGAGCCGTATTCATTTTAATGAGTACACTTGCCAGTGCGGAGGGTCCTTTCTTTTTGGGTTCTTTTCTTTGGACAAGCAAAGAAAAGAACCTTCACCCACGATAGTGGCAAACAAAGGAGAATATATGATGCACTCTCATTACAACAGTAAATGCAGTTAACTGACTTATAATAGGTAAAATAAACTGCCTAAAATTCCACTGTCCCTCCACTGGCTTCGGTTAATGCTGTTGAAATAGAATTTGGGGCGCACATGATTGAGGCAAAGCTGTTATCGCCTAACATGGATAAATCCGGGAAGCTAATGGCAATGCGGAACTCGGCTGGTAGGGTGTACACCACACCTTTGGATATGACTATCTCATAAGGTAAGTGGCCGGTGGATTTGAGTTCTTTAAAGTCAATGCGTGACATAATATATTCGTCACCACTGCAATCATTATTTTTACCGGTCATGTGTACGCCGATTACGGTTTCCTCTTTACCTGGTAAGTCAATACGGTAAATTTTATTAACGCCGGTAGTACCACTACTGAGTAACGATTCTACTTTTTTAATGGCAGAGGCTTGGTCAGGGTAGTCCACTAACTCGATGGAATCGGTGAAGTAGGGCATTAACCATTTATAGTGATAATCACGTAGAGCTTCACCGGTTAAGCCTTCCTTAGGGCCATATTCTGATTGCATCCCTAATGCAGTGCTGAGGGTATTTTTTAGCTCAGCTAAATCTGATTTCATGCGATAAGCATGGGCCATGTAGGTTGGGTTGGTAAAGCCCACTTGAATACCTTTATTACTTTGGGTAAGGGTGACCCGTTGGGCTGCACCAAAACCACCTAACTCGGATTGGGTAGCGTGTTGGCGTAAGGTATCGTTTGTGACAATGATAATGGTTGCATTAGTATAAGGTGAATATTCACCAACAACTTCAAAACCGGCTTGGGTTAACTTCTGTGTGACGCGTGCTTTCACATTGGCCATGGCATCTTGCTCTACACTAGCAAGAATGAAAGGTTTGTGCTTAGTATTATCTGCCCCATAAGTGAAAAAGCTTGCACAGCTTAATAGTGCAATAAAGAGCCATTTAAGGGATGGGTTATACATGTGTTTTCTCCCGTCGTGGTGGTAATTAGGTATTCGCACAAAGAGAGTGCGAAAAATACGGGTAAATGTCAGTGCGTTAGGTTACGAAACCTGATAATCCGGTTTATTAGTAAAAGCTGAAAGAGGGGGCATGCAGATTGTTGAGTGATGTCGTTATCCATGTTGGAAGCATTATTGTCATCACCAATGAATCATAAATTATTTATGTCGCGACAGTTATGGCAGTTAGGGATATTTAAATATCAATTGATAGCATTGAAATTTTAAATAGAAGTGAAATGCTTTGATTTGAAGTGATTATTCACAACTGATCCAGATCAATTTCCAACCTAGGTGACCTCAGTATACTCCCGGCTTATCTATTTTCTGGAACCAAATAGAGGTAAACATGACAGAACAGTTGCTTGAAAGACCTGCTGCGCAACAAATGAATACCAAGTTGAACGGTACGGTTCTGTATGAGAAAGATGGCCATAGTGTACGTATCTTTTCAGAGTTAGTAAGCGGTGAGGGAATTCAAGCGAATCAGCTTTATATTCAACATGGTGACGAGGCGGCGATTTTTGATCCCGGTGGTAACTTAACCTATCAGCCGTTATATACGGCTATCTCTCGCTTAACCTCGATTCGCAAACTCAAGTATGTGATGGCGACACATCAGGACCCTGATATTATCTCATCATTAGATAAGTGGTTGATGTATACCGATGCGAAAATTGTGATCTCCCGATTGTGGCAGCGTTTTTTACCGCATTTGGTTCCGGCTTATATTGCAGAAAAAAATGAAGGTCGGATTATTCCAATACCGGATCAAGGTATAAACTTACCATTTGCTGATAGTAAGATAAAAGCATTACCAGCGCATTTTCTACATTCTGTCGGTAATTTTCATTTCTATGATCCAGTGAGTAAAATTTTGTTCTCTGGTGATGTTGGCGCATCTTTAACAAACACCGATCATGGTCGTAGTGTGCAGAATTTTGAACGCCATGTGGCAAAGATGATCGGCTTTCATCAACGCTACATGGTGTCACAAAAAGCCTGTCAGCTGTGGGTCAATATGATTCGCCAGCTTGATGTTCATATGATTGTGCCACAACATGGTCGCCCCTTTGTGGGTTACGATATGGTGAACCAGTTCTTAGATTGGTTTGAGCATTTGCAGTGTGGTGTCGATCTTCTCACTTCGGAGTTTTATCAACTACCCTAGGATCAAACTGATCTACCTACCAAGGCCTATATCCTTCGGTGCATAAGGCTTTTATTTCATAAGTGTTATGAACATTTGTGCGCGTCCCTGTTTTGGGGGACTTAGCTAGTGGGTGATAGTGCAGTGTCTCTTGTTTTCGTTTTGACGATATAATCGATGTTTCTATTGAGTTAATACTATTTTACAAGGGAAGATGAAATGAGCTTTGAGAATAAAAAGGTCGTGATTACTGGAGCAAGTCCTGATTTTGGCCAAACGCTATCAATTTTATTTGCCAAAATGGGGGCGGAATTGTTTATATCTGCTCGAACCTTGGATAAGGCAAATGCTACTGCTGATCTCGTTCGTAAAACCGTTCCCACAGCGAAGGTATCCACATTTAAAGCGGATCTTTGCCAACCTAATGATATTGTGGCGTTTGCACAGGCTGTGGGTGAGATAACAGCGAGTATTGATATTCTCATTAATAACGCTTCTTTTTGGTTGGATGGTATGTTAGATGAAGTAACCGATGACGGGATTACTGAAACCATTAACTCTACTGCGACGGGCAGTGTATTAATCACTAAACATTTTTTACCCTTACTAGAAAAGTCTTCAGCAGCAGATGTAGTGTTTATTAACAGTACAGCGAGTTTGCAAAACAATACACATTCCACAGCAAGTGAAGCCTTTAGTGCAGCTAAAGCGGCACAATCTACCTTCGCCGATCGGCTGCGTCATCGATTAAAAGGCAGTGGTATACGGGTTATCGCTATTTATCCGCCTAACTTTGATAACCCTTCACCGCTCGTTGAGCAAGACTGGAATGAACAACGTGACCACACAGCAATGCATTATCTAACGGCAAGAAATATTTTTGCGGGTATTAAGTTTGCACTAACGCAAGATAGAGTTTGTTCTGTCGACAAAATTATTTTAAGTAATAATAACCCCTCTCAAACCGAAGTGCTGCCAGACTAGGGAGATAAACACACCTGATGGATTGTACTAAACAGATGATAAAATGATGACATTTATTTTTGTGCGGTAGTAAAAAATTGCTTTAAAATGAATATGTTATATCATTTCATGATTTTCGGCCCGGTTTAACTTGGGCTATTTTTGCCCCTATTACTTTAGAAAACCCTAAAATACTGGTATATTTATGCCCCTATAAATTTCTGGCGGCAGGCATCTGGCAACAGTGCCTGCTTATTTTTGTGCCTAAAGAATGTGGAGTAAATTAAGTATGCAAGACGGTCGAACTTCCATTACGCAGTTCATCATCGAAGAGCAGCGTCATATTGAAAATGCTACAGGTGACTTTACCTCATTACTGAACGATGTAGTGACTGCCTGTAAGGTGATCTCAAACTTAGTGAATCAAGGTGAGTTAGTGGGCATTTTAGGGGCCGCCGGCTCTGAGAATGTTCAAGGTGAAGAACAAAAGAAAATGGATGTCATCACCAATGATGTATTTCTACAAACGAATCAATGGGCTGGTCACTTAGCGGCTATGGCGTCTGAGGAAATGGATGATATTTACCATATTCCTAGCCAATATCCCAAAGGCAAATATCTATTAACGTTTGATCCGCTTGATGGTTCATCGAATATGGATGTGAATGTGTCGGTAGGGACTATTTTCTCTATCTTGCGTTGTACTGGCGATTGCGAAAACCCGACTGCAGAAGATTTCTTACAAGCAGGTACTGAACAAGTATGTGCCGGTTATGCTTTATATGGACCTTCCACCATGATGGTTCTCACCACGGGTAATGGTGTGAATGGATTTACTTTGGATCAAAACATTGGTGAGTTCATTTTGACCCATCCTAATATGACCATTCCAGCGGATACTCGTGAGTTTGCGATTAACGCGTCTAACTCCCGTTTTTGGGAGAAACCGGTACAACGTTATGTAGATGAATGCTTAGCCGGTAAAACCGGGCCACGAGGTGAAGACTTTAACATGCGTTGGGTAGCGTCCATGGTGGCCGAAGTGCATCGTATTTTGACGCGCGGCGGCATCTTTATGTATCCCATTGATGAGAAAATGAAAGCCAAAGGTACTGAGGGCAAACTCCGCTTAATGTATGAAGCTAACCCTATGTCATTTATTGTTGAGCAGGCTGGTGGCGCAAGTACCACAGGCCGTGAACGCATTATGGAAATTAATCCACATCACCTACATCAACGTGTTGCCGTGGTGTTAGGCTCTAAAAACGAAGTAGAACGTGTGGGTGAATACCATAAAGAGCACGATGCCGATGCAGCTGCTTAACTTTAGCTTTATCATTGCATAATAAAAACCCGGCTAAAAATTAGCCGGGTTTTTTTATGTGTAAAACAATATTTAGCTAATAGGCTACCGATAAGACACAATTGGTGATAGAACAGATATTCGTTTAGTGACACGTTTATTATTTGCTTACCAATATCCAGGTGATTTGATAATGGCACATGCCCGGCTCATGATACTTTGGACAGTCTACAGCTTTCCCATGTAAGTAACACTGTCGCCGGTGTTCCGCCTACCATGTGTTGTTAAATATAAAACTAGCTGCACTGCTGTCTCAAGGCATATATCTGCTGATATTCCGAATTTTTGGTGGTATATATAATTCAATACCGAAGTCACTTGATGTTAGCTTGCAAAACGCTATTCGTGTATCGAAATTAAGTTAAGTACTTAGTTTAAGTTGGCGAGAGTGTATTTTATTCTATTGATAGGTCCATTATTTATTCGTTTTACGCTAAAATAAGTCATTAAAACTAATTATAAAATTTAATTTACAAGGTAAATTAGATGGTATATTTCCTGCTTGTAGTGGTTTGTGCAATATTTGCTATATTGCATTTATTTTCATCAGCAAGATATGAAAAAATATTCACATATATTTTTTATATTTTGGTTATGGCAGTAGCTTTGGTTGCAGGTTTGCGTGGCAACGAAG
>CAZPAE010000220.1:0-5298 GCA_964584455.1 uncultured Thioalkalispiraceae bacterium | reverse complement strand
TAATTGAATGATGGCATTCGGTGCACTGGTGACCAACGAATCGGAAACATCAACATTGTAGATAGTATTATTAATAAAAACAGAATGCTCTGCGCCAGTAAAAGACACCGCATAAGGCCCAATAATATCGTGAATAATATTGTTTCGAACAATAATGTTTTGAGCAGGCGGTACATCATGATAAAACGAGTCGCCCCCCATGCTGATTGCCCCGAAACGGGCATAGAAATGATGAATGCGATTCCCCTCCACGACTACATCATTGGCAGCGTTTTTAATCATCACCCCATTATGAAATGCACCGGCCGGTAATTTCGTTGCCGGATAGCGCAAAGGATTATGGGTTAACACGCCGTGATGAATATTGTTGTTTTTAATCACCCAATGATCACCGCCGGTATTATCAATACCACTCTCACCAAAGTGATAAATATCGCAATTTTCAATGGTGCCGTACTCACTATTCCATTCATCACTGCTCCGATGATAACCGGCTATTTTAATGGCATCAGAATAGGCATTTCTGATCACAGAGTTTCTAATCGTAAAATGATCGCCTTCGATAAGTACAGGTGTATTTGCATTTTCGATGGTAAGGTCTTCCAATATAATATAATCGCTTTCCTTCGTTGCACGAATCACTCGGTCCGCAATACTCACTTCAATACCACTGTGGTTTCCTGGATTTCCCCCATCAATGGCATAAACATAGACATGGAATCCTGCACTATCCTGATTTCGCACCCAATGTCCTTGTTCTGTGGCATTAGCTGGATCACCGGCATAAGTTGTCCTGTTGGAAACCATTTGTAACGGCACACCGTCGATTGAAACATTTCGATAACTGTAGGTCCCTAATTGATACTCATAGACATTAGGAATAGAGGGGACAAGTGACCATTTCGATGGCGCATTGGCTTTCTCACCACCATTAATAACCACTTTTTCACCTGGGTAAGCTTTAACTGTGATAGGTAAGCCGGCTGTGCCTTGCTGAGTAAAAACTATGTTCCTTTCATAATAAACCCCACCTCTGATAAGTAAGGTATCACCAGGGGTTAATTGTGTGACAGCCGCACGAATGTTATTCCAGGGATATTGTTCACTGCCATCCCAACTCATACTGCCATTGTGCGCCACATGATAGGTTTCAGCCTGAACTGACCCTGAAACCAAACCTAGTAGTCCCCAAATAATAAAAGTGTAACGAGATTTTAATTGTTGTTTCACAAGATTCCCCTCCGAAAATATCAAACTTGAGATAATCTAAGCTTAAATAGCCGTTATGACATGTTAACGAGTCTCATAAGTGAAGAAAGTCCACCATAAGGCCGACCTAGACAACTGCCGAACCGCACCCGATTTTGAGGCACGATGAAACAACATTTTTTAGATTATTTTCTCATCATCAAAAAAACAGCCCAGTTTGTTCGTCCCCTAAGTAACACGCTAAAACATTGAATCACTACGGGGACGAATAAGATGAAATCACTCAGCAATATCACAGCTAAACTCGTTACTTTTTCCATACTCGCCGGCATTCTTTCTGCCTGCGGCGGTGGTGGAGGCGGTGGAAACGGGAATAATAATCCCGGCCCTGGTGGCAATACCCCGCCCCCCACTAATACGATTATGCGTCCAGTGGTGATCGAATTTGATTACGATAATAACGGTACCGTCGATGCCACCAGTACGCTCAGTTACGATGCACAAGGCCGCCTAACGCTGGAAGAATACGTGAATACCGGTGACGGTACACCGGATCAATTCGATTTATATGACCACCCTCAAGTCACCAATGAATACAGTTACAATGCTGATGGACGGCTATTGGTTCACAAACGTATTGTGCCGGATAACACAGTGGAATATACCCATCAATATGATGCCGCAGGTAATGTGACACGCATTGATGTGGTGACAACCTCCATCATCGGTACTGTCAACACGTATATGCTATTTACTTACAATGGTAACCAAGCACAACAATTTGACATCTACCTCACCAGCGATGACTCTTTATTACTCACTGAGCAATATAGTTATGATATGCAAGGCCGTGTCACCCAAGATATGGGTATTTTTCCCGCCGGTGGCGCTGGCTATGTGCGCCAATTCACTTGGGATGCAGAAAATCGTTTAGATTTATATGAGTTTGACGGTGATGCCAATGGTGACTTCGAAATTAGCTATGATTATGTTTTTAATGCACAAGGAAAATTAAGTCAACGCGTTAATACCAATACAGTGCAACCTGATCCGGCCGAGTTTGATAACTTTACCGAGTTTTTCACTTACAACGCTGACAATCAGATAGACATTGTTGAGTACGACAATAATAACGACGGTAGTTTAGATGCCACTGCACGCATAGCACAACGGGAAAGTGGACCGTGTACAGCCGTATACTTACCGCTACTTTCAACAAAAGCCGGGCAAGACGGGATTCCCGGTTCCGATGTAGGCGACATTGCTTGGTGTGAATAAAACCATACTAAAAACAACAAAGGTGTTCAGCCTTTTCGGGTTGAACACCTTTTGTTTATCTTATTTTGTCATATGTCTGCGACAACAATTAACTAATGCAGAGAAATATTTTATTCAGATTCTAAAGAGAGTGCATTACTCGGACAAGCTTGTACTACTGCTGCCACTTGGGTTTGGCTCGCATTTTCCGGACGAATAACAAACTTACCATCCTCAACGGAAAACACCTCGGGCAGTGTACGTACACAGTTCCCATGATGACAACACGCTTGCTCATCCCAGCTAACTTTAATCATATTATGCTCCTATATTCTAATTCGAGAAGTGTGGGTACCAATCGAATAAATAACATGACTAAGTGCAACACAAAAATTCGTAATTTCACTGACCAATCTCCGTAAAAATACGGACAGCAGTTTTATATCAAGCATGCCTGCACAACAGGACAAATAACAATGAAAAATAGGAAATAAAATAAATCCATGTGTCGCAACAATGTTATAGCATAACATTAATAAAATAGAATTCCGCTTTAAAGTCTTCACCAACCAATTGAAATACATATAAAAACCGCCCAGCGCCGATTATCTTTGGCTAACCGCCTGGTGATAAGTTTCCTGTGATTACCGTAATACTACGGGTCGCAGGCCGTATACACTCCGATTATCCTTAATCAATAAAAATTTTAATCTAAGCCTCGTTGTTTGTAGCACTTTACCATTAACCGCAGTGGAGGAACATATCATGCTAAAGTCTGCTTTAGAAAGAGACCAAATGGCGAGACCGTTCGAACAAACCATCCGACAATTTGGCGAAATGATAAAACAAGATAAGCTATTGTTGGATGAACTGAACAAAACGCCTGATAAAGAAAGCTTTATTCAATTATATATCAAGCTCGGTGCCGAACGAGATTGCCACTTTAGCCGCGACAACCTTCTTGTTGTTATTCAAGAGCAAAAACAAGGCAGTAATTGGGTTATTCCTAAATCGGTACTCCGCCTGATCGCGGAACGTTTTTAAGCTTTAAAAAAGGTATAAAACAATGAGTGATGAAATTAAAACGAATAGCGGTCGTATTGTTGGGCAATGGTCTGGTGAAAGTGCCAAAGAATTACAAGGCGAATTAGCGCGTATCCGTGGTGAGTTACAATCTGACAACTCTTCAGATCGTTTAGTGGCGAAACAAATGCCGCACAGAGAACAATTACCTGAAGATTTACATAATTTCAAAGCCTACCACATCTGGGGCTGCGATCATGATGGTAATTGTTTGGTGGGAACACACGCAAACCGCATCGAACCGCTTGAAAAAGTCCGTAGTTTCTCATTAATTGATCATCATTAAATGATACTGCGCCATGGACAACAACATACCATAAAATACGCCCAAGATACCTGTGCGACACCTAATAATAGGCTATGCTTTCAAGATAAGAATCTTGGCAAAGAATATGCTATGTATGATGGGGAACTTAACGCTGTCCTATCGCAAGTACAGGAAATTGCTACAGATGTCGTCGCGCCCCTAAGTGACGAAATTGATGCTAATGCACAGTGGCCCAAAACCAGTATACGAACCTTGCAAGCTGCAGGGTTCGGCGGTTTGGTGGTCCCCCAAACCATGGGGGGTAAAGGATATGGCCTATTTGCCTTAACCCGTGCATGTGAAATCCTAGGGCGTGAATGCGCATCCACGGCAATTTGTTTTGGCATGCATTCTGTTGGGACCTCTGTAATTGCAGCCAATGCCACTGAGGATCAACAGCGCCGATACTTAGATGACATTTGTGCTGGCAAGCATATCACGACACTTTCCCTAAGCGAAGCCGGCACCGGCGCACACTTCTACCTACCACAAACCACCCTTGAGCAACGGGACCAACAATACTACTCGTTAAATGGCACAAAAACCTTTGTTACTAATGGCAGCTATGCTGACTCTTATGTGATTTCTGTGGTAGCAGCCGATCCCGGTGCACCAGTAGGTCAATTCTCTTGTGTGGTGGTTGATGCCGATGCGGATAATATTTCATGGGGCCCAGCTTGGGATGGTTTAGGTATGCGCGGCAACTCTTCGCGCTCCATGGAACTACGCGATGTCCTGGTTCCCAAAGTAAATTTATTAGGTAATGAAGGCGATCAAATTTGGTATACATTTAATGTCGTCATGCCCTACTTCCTTGTGGCGATGGGCGGCACATTTTTAGGCGTTGCCAGTGCCGCATTAGAAGAAGCACGTAAACATTTGTTACGTCGATATCATGCACATACCGGCTTGAACCTGGCACAAAATAGCGTACTACAACATCGCCTCGCTGTACTGTGGGGTTCATTAGAACGCACGCGCAGACTTATTTACCATGCCGCACAAAGCTTTGATGCCGGTGATCCCGATGCATTAATCGCCGTAATGGCAGCAAAAGCGGAAGTGGCTGATACCGCGGTACTATTAGTCAACGAGGCCATGACATTTACCGGTGGCATTGGTTATCGCCAAGGCTCTAAATTGCATCGCATGCTAAGAGATGCCCGCGCCTGCCATTTAATGTCACCCACAACGGATATTTTACGTGTATGGATAGGACGGGCATTACTTGATCAACCCTTGCTAGCTGACTAACCCGGATTCATTATGCGCCAAGCAACCAAACCTATTGCTGAACCTATTAAGCATATTAGCCTAGTGGGCGTATGTGATGAAGTCATTAGTTTAATCTCAGAAGATCTAGCCGGAGATAGCTTTTCACTTATTATATTAAAAGAATCTGAAGATTTATTTATTCATATGGAAAGTGGTGGTGTTCCCAT